>JAYWHQ010000041.1:0-1756 GCA_043777655.1 Allobosea sp.
GCAAGATCGACGCGACCGCGCTGCCCGGTGGCATTGGCGGGCGCATCGAGCAGGTCCAGACAAGCGAGGCTCTGGTGGCTGGCGATCTGGTCAACTTTCACAATGTTGGCGGCAGGCGGGCGCGCAAGGCAGATGCCAGCCAGTCGTCCGCATCGCGTGTCGCGCAAGGCTTCGTGCTGGCGGGTTTCGCGTCGGGTGCTGTGGCTGATGTCTATCTTGATGGCGAGGAAATCACAGGCTTGACCGGGCTTGTCCCCGGCACGGAATACTACCTGTCAGGCTCTGCGGCTGGCACCTTCACCGCTACCCCGCCCGCGACGGCTGGCCACACCGTGCAATCCATCGGCTTTGCCAGCGACACGACCTCGATGCAGTTTGATCCGCAGTTCCGATATCTGGCCTGATCCATGGCAGAGCGCGCCCCTATCGTTATCGTTGATGGCCTTCCGGCCCGGTTGCCTGCTGGCGACACGCTGCCTGCCTCTGCCGTTCCGGGCGGTGGTGGCGTTGTCGCGCCTGTGACCTCGCGCATCCGGCGTGCGGTCAACCAGTCGGTGCCAGCCGGTGGCGGATGGACCGATCTTGCATGGGACACATCCGGCTATCAGGCGAATGGCGCGTTCTGGAGCACGGGCGCAACGGTCACGATTCCAGAGGCGGGCTATTATCAGATTGCGGCAGAGGCGACGTTTGACGGCGCGGGCCTGCTCGGCACGGTGCAGGCCAATATGCAGGTCATCGTCAACGGGTCAACCGTGATCGGCGATGACAGCAAGGATGTGTTGCCGGGCAACACGGCGGCGCTGTTCAACTTTTCGCAGCGCAACTACGGCGCGGGTGACACGATCAAGGTGCAGGTGCGCCACACCAATGCGACGGCGGTGAATGTGCTGGCGCAGGGCGATCATTCGCCTGACATCATCCTCACGAAACTGACCGGCGCGAAGGGTGATGCTGGCGCTGGAACCCAACAGACATACGTGCAGACCGCCCGCCCGGTGGAGCCCGGCCCATGGGCATGGTGGCGCAAGTCTGCTGATGGCATGCGCATCGACACCCTCATTCTGAACGACGGAGCCTGACGCATGGCTGATTTCGAGCCCTTTGCCGGAATGGCACAAGAGGAAACGCTGGCGCATGTCCAGCTCGTCATGGCGCGCATTCTGGAGGCCGTTGGGCATCTGTCGCCCGATGCGCTGAGCCGGTTGCGCGTCAATGTCGAGGCAGGCGCGGTCACGGTTTCGAGCGGCACGATCACGACCGTCACGACGGTTGGCACAGTAACCACCGTGGGCAGCGTGACCAACATTGCGCAAATCGGTGGCTTGGCAGCCAATCTCGCAATGCAGGGCCTGAACCTCGGCAACGAGGCCGACCTGCGCCGCAACATCACATTCTCATGAGGGCCTGACATGCCATTCGTCAATGCGAACCGGAAAATTCTGGACCTCAAGCGATGGGCTGTCATGCCGACGCCTGCGCCGGTGGCTCCTTCCGCTGGCGCGCTTGTGATCTCGTCGCGGCTCTCGCAGCAGCGCCAGATGTTCCTGACCAGCGCGACCGTGGCCCATCTCTACTATTCGCTTGAGGACGGCTGGGTGCAAATCCCGAACCCCACGCTTGTCGGCACCTTCGGCGCGGGCGTGTGTGGCACGTCTACCGCGCTTGGCCCGGTTGGCACTGCCACGGCTGGCGCGGCCAGCAGCTTCACGACCAACCTCACGCTGGCGCGCTCGCTGATCGGCTATCAGGTCCA
>JAYWHQ010000042.1:0-1756 GCA_043777655.1 Allobosea sp.
TCCGCGAGGCCGCGCGCCTGTCGCTCTCGGCCCTGCGCCGCTCGGAAGACGCTTATGTCGACACGCTGTTTCGCGAAGCGGTGCGCCTGGGCGCGCCCATGCTGGTGGCCGAATTTCCGCGCGCCTATCTGGATGTGAACCGCGAGCCCTATGAGCTGGATCCGCGCATGTTCGATGGGCGCCTGCCGGGCTTCGCCAACACCCGCTCGATGCGTGTGGCGGGCGGGCTTGGCACGATCCCGCGTATTGTGGGGGATGGGCAGGAGATCTACCGCAGCAAGCTGCCGGTGAAGGATGCCATGGACCGGGTCGAGACGCTCTATCGGCCCTATCATCAGGCCCTGCGCAACCTCGTGGCGCGCACGCGCAACCGTTTTGGCAGTTGCATCCTGATCGACGCCCACTCCATGCCCTCATCCAGCACGGATCGCGAGGGGCTGGCGCGGGCGGATGTCATCCTGGGGGATCGCTATGGCACCAGCGCCGGTGCTTTCGTGGTTGATCTCGTCGAGCAGGCCTTGCGCCGCCAAGGGCTGGCGGTGGCCCGCAATCGCCCCTATGCCGGCGGGTACATTACCGAGCACTATGGCTCGCCGACCGGCCATGTGCATGCGGTCCAGATCGAAATCTGCCGCGGGCTTTACATGAACGAGCTTACGCTCAAGCCGCATGACGGGTTTGAGCCGCTGATGCAGGCCCTGTCGCGGATGCTGGCCGAGTGTTTTGCGCAATGGGTGGACATCTCGCCGGGCGCTGCAACGCTGCCGCTTGCGGCGGAATAGACTTTGCACTTTTGCAAAAAAAGGGGCCGCTCACAAAAAGTGGCGGCCCAAGTCTAGGGAGGAAACGCCCAAGAAGGGCTGCGGGACAGCGACCTGAGCCGCTATACCGCAATGCAACATATGATGCTGCGCTGCAGATAATCAAGAAAAAACATGTCATGCAGAGCTGCCATGCAAATCACGCAGCATGATATGATGCGATTTGCGGGGTTTTGACGTTAATTTGGACAACCTGCCTTCTGGCGCAGCCGCAGTGGCACAAGGACCGGGCAATTTCAGTGAGTGCAATCGACTTCAAGAGCTTTGTCGAGGATCTGGCAACGCGGTCAGGCCAGGCGATCATGCCGTTTTTCCGTTCGCGCATGACGACAGAAGACAAGTCGCGCGGCGGTGTTTTCGATCCTGTGACAGAAGGCGACCGGGCAGCTGAATCTGTCCTTCGGCAAATGATTCGTCACCAGTTTCCAGCTCATGGCATTCTGGGCGAGGAGTTCGGCTCGGAAAATCTTGATGCGGAGTATGTCTGGGTGCTGGATCCTATCGATGGCACGCGGGCATTCATCTCGGGCATCCCGGTCTGGGGCACGCTGATCGGCCTCACGCGCAACAAGGTGCCGGTCTATGGCATGATGCATCAGCCCTTCACTGGCGAGCGCTACAGCGGCGATGGCCGACAGGCGCGCTATGAGGGTCCGGGCGGGCCGCGCATCCTGCGCACGCGCGAGCGTGACGATCTGGGGCAAGCCACATTGATGACGACATCGCCCATGCTTCTGCAGGGCGAGAAGCGCGCAGCCTATGACCGGGTGGAAGCCGAGGTGCGCCTCGCCCGCTATGGCTGCGACTGCTACGCCTATTGCATGCTGGCAGCGGGCCATGTCGATCTGGTGATCGAGTCTGGTCTGCAGGCCTATGACATTGTGGCGTTGATCCCGGTGGTCGAAGGCGCTGGCGGCGTGGTGACGTCGTGGACA
>JAYWHQ010000043.1:0-5817 GCA_043777655.1 Allobosea sp.
ATGTCACGGTCGAGTTCACGTCGATGTCCAAGACCTTCTCGATGGCGGGCTGGCGGATGGGCTTTGCGGTCGGCAACGAGCGTTTGCTGGCGGCCCTGGCGCGCGTCAAATCCTACCTCGATTACGGTGCCTACACGCCGATCCAGGTGGCGGCTGCAGCGGCACTCAATGGCCCAGATGACTGCATCCGCGAAATGCGCGATGTCTACCGCAAGCGCCGCGATGTGCTGGTCGAGAGTTTCGGTCAGGCTGGCTGGACCTTTCCGGCTCCAGAAGCTTCGATGTTTGCCTGGATCGCGATCCCCGAGAAGTTCCGCCATCTCGGCAGCCTCGAGTTCTCCAAGCTGCTGATCGAGAAGGCTGAAGTGGCGGTCGCCCCCGGCATCGGCTTTGGCGAGCATGGCGATGACTTTGTCCGCATCGCCATGGTCGAGAACGAGCAGCGCATCCGGCAGGCGGCGCGCAATCTCGCCAAGTTCTTCAAGACAGCAGACACCAATCTGCACAACGTGATCCAGATTGCCAAGGCAGGCTGATCGCCCAAGGCTGATCGATCCCAAGGCTGATCGATCCCAAGGCTTGCCAATTCCCAAGACTTGCCAATTCCCAAGGCTTGCCAATTCCAAGGCTTGCCAATCGCCAAGCCCGTTCCGGTGCTGTAAGTCCCGTTGCTTGATCGGTGATTCAGCAGCGGCGCAGGCCGTCAGGAGCGGTTTGACGTGACGTCGGGACGGTTGGTTGCCTTGGTCTTCGGGCTTGTTGCGGTGGTGGGCGCGGTGCTGACCTGGGATGCGTCAAAGGGACGTGTGCCGGAAACAGATTCCAGCGTCATCGCGGCGGTGCTGGGCGCCACCATCAACCGGCAATGCGCGCGCGATGTCAGTGCGGCATTGGTGCCGGTCCTGCCCGTCGGCATGGCGCGGGGACAGGCCGAGACGCTCCTTGCCGCAGCCACCATCCGCCTGCCGCGCCCCTGGTTCTGGAAGCCGCAGAGGCTGGACCGTACCAGCATCGTCGGCGACAGGCTGGAGATGCGCCGCACGATCAAGGCAACGGTTTTCGGTTCGGAAACACTCATCCTGGAAGCCGGTTTTGTCGAAGAGAAGCTGGCTGCGCTCAAAGCGCGCGTCGAGTGCAGCTTTTGAAGGCTTGTTCATGTGCCTGCAGCAGCCCGTTGCGTCGCTCCCGGCGTTGACACAGGTGCCGCCACATGCGACCCCGCGACCATCATGAGCACGCCACTTCGCATCGGCGTCGCGGGGCTTGGCACCGTTGGCGCATCCGTCATCCGCATCCTGAAACGGCAGGAAAATCTGATGGCCGCGCGCTGTGGCCGGGGTGTGCGCGTTGTCGCCGTCTCCGCCCGTGACCGTGCGCGTGATCGTGGCATCGATCTGAGCGGTTTCAGCTGGTTCGATGACCCTGTTGCGATGGCGGCAAATCCCGACATCGACTGCATCATCGAGCTGGTTGGCGGCGATGAAGGCGTCGCACGAGACACGGTCGAGACTGCGCTTCGCCATGGCAAGCATGTGGTGACAGCCAACAAGGCGCTGCTGGCCAAACACGGCATGGCGCTGGCAGCCATGGCCGAAGCCAACAACGCCGCGCTGGCTTTCGAGGCCTCTTCCGCAGGCGGCATCCCGGTGGTGAAGACCCTGCGCGAGGCGTTGGCTGGCAACAGCGTCACCCGCCTTTCAGGCATACTCAACGGCACCTGCAACTACATCCTCTCGCGCATGGAGCTGGAAGGGCTGACTTTCGAGGATTGCCTGAAAGACGCGCAGCGGCTGGGCTATGCCGAGGCGGACCCGACCTTCGATGTCGGCGGCTTCGATACCGCGCACAAGCTGGCGATCCTGACGAGCCTCGCCTTCGGCACCGAGATTGACGCCGACGCCATCCATGTCGAGGGCATTGCGGCCATCACGCCGCTGGACCTGAAGATGGCCGCCGAGCTTGGCTACCGCATCAAGCTGCTGGGTGTGGCCGAGCGGACTGCGACCGGCATTGAGCAGCGCGTGCACCCCACCATGGTGCCACGTGATTCTGCGATTGCGCAGGTGATGGGCGTGACCAATGCTGTCACCATCGCGGCAGACGCCGTGCGCGAGCTGACACTGGTCGGCCCCGGCGCCGGTGGCGACCCGACAGCCTCGGCGGTCGTTTCCGATATTGCCGACATTGCGCGCGGGCAGGCGGGCCAGCCCTTCGGCATGCCGGTGGCGCGGCTGGAAAAAGCCTCGCGCGCGCCCATGCAGCGCCATGAGGGCGGCTATTACATCCGCCTTGCCGTGGCTGATCGTCCAGGCGCAGCGGCAGCCATCGCCACCCGGATGGCAGAAGCCAACATCTCGCTGGAAAGCATCGTGCAGCGCCGTTCGGCTCAGGCCGCGAAATCCGACCCGGCAGGTCGCTCGGGCGCGCCTGTGCCTGTCGTGCTCATCACTTATGCCACCACGGAATCCGCCATCCGCTCAGCCATCGAAAAGATATCGGCCGATGGCCACACCACCGAGCAGCCACAAGTCATCCGCATCGAGCGGGAATAGGCCGGAAGGCCTCAGAAACAAGGACGATGCCATGTCAGCCCTGACCATTCCTTCAAGCCAGGTCATCGAGCGCTTTTTGTCCATGGAGCTGGTGCGCGTCACCGAGCGCGCGGCGGTGTCTGCCGCCATGCTGCGCGGGCGCGGCGATGAGAAGGCCGCCGACCAGGCTGCCGTCGACGCCATGCGCCGCGAGCTGAACCGCCTGCCCATCGATGGCGAGATCGTCATCGGCGAGGGCGAGCGCGACGAGGCGCCGATGCTGTTCATTGGTGAGAAGGTCGGCAATGGCACCGGCCCCAAGGTGCACATCGCGGTCGATCCGCTGGAAGGCACGACGCTTTGCGCCAAGGACATGCCCGGCGCCATCGCCGTGATGGCCATGGCGGAGGCCGGCAAGCTGCTCTATGCGCCCGACGTCTACATGAACAAGATCGCCATTGGCCCCGGCTATGCGCAGGGCGTCGTCGATCTGGACGCGTCGCCTGAGGACAACATCCACGCCATGGCGCGCGCCAAGGGCTGCAAGCCGCATGAAGTGACGGCGCTTGTGATGGACCGCACGCGGCATGAAGGGCTGATCGCCGCCATCCGCAAGACCGGCGCCTCCATCCGCCTCATCACCGATGGCGATGTGGCCGGCGTGATCTTCACCACCCAGCCCGAGAAGACCGGGATCGACATCTATCTCGGCATTGGCGGCGCGCCCGAAGGCGTGCTGGCGGCGGCGGCGCTCCGCTGTGTCGGCGGCCAGATGCAGGGGCGCCTCATCCTCGACACCGAGGAAAAGCGCATCCGCGCCCATGGCATGGGCGTGCTGGACCCCAACAAGAAATACGACATGTCGGAAATGGCGTCTGGCGATGTCATCGTCTCGGCCACCGGCGTCACCGATGGCGGCATGCTGTCCGGCGTGCGCTTCGGCAAGGACGTGATCGAGACCGAAACCATCGTCTACCGCTCGATCACCGGCACCGTCCGCCGCATCCACGGCGAACACCGCCAGTTCGACAAGTTCGATCTGGGCTGAGGCCAACGACCTTTCTCCAAGCCACCACGCGTCATGCTCGGGCTCGTCCCGAGCACCCACGTCTTCCCTTCGCAAACACCCGTCTGCATTGACCATAACAAGTGAAGACGTGGGTCCTCGGGACAAGTCCCGGATCAAGTCTGAGGACGAAGATGACGGGGGAGCGGATCAAACCTTCTTCGCCCGCCGTCCCTTCTTCGCCGGCGCAGCCGCCTTGGTCACCAGATCGGCGGTGAGTTTTTCGTAGAGCGTGAACAGGTGTTCGACGCGCTCGCGGTCGCTGGCGAAGGGGGTGGGGCGGTAGAGCCGGTCCACCGCCTCGTCGAGGGCCTTGTGGGCGCGGCGCAAATCCGGCGGCATCACGTCCGGGTCATAGAGGTCCGCCAGCGTCGAGCCCGGATGGGCGGCGCGGGCATCGAGCACGCCTTGCGCCAGTGCCCGGATGCGCGCCTTGGCGGCGTCAGTTGCAGTTGGCCACGGAAAGGGATTGTAGACGATGCCGCTTGAATAGCGGTAATCGCTCTTCAGCCGCCCGCCGATATTGCGCAGCCACGCCATGTGCATACGACTTCCAACGATGCCGAACATGAACACATCAGCTCTTTCGATAACGAGTATCTGGTTGCTCGGTATAGTGGGCGGGTTTATCCAGCCAATGGGTGTGTAATCACGGCGCTCTGAACTAACCTCTGGTATGGCAAGGAAAGGCGCTTTCGGGACGACAGTAACGTGAAAGCGCATTGGGGTGGATGCTAAATCTTTGGCGAGCGATCCGCTGGCTTTCTCTCGAAATGCCCTGACCGCTGCAATACGTTCCATGACCGCAGGAAGTTTGCGTAGAGCTGCTGGCTCCAACTCGCCAGGATACAGTATCCACCGGCTGACCGAGTTGATGTGCTCATAGCCACCGATGAATGGTCGCATGATCGAGCCTGCGTCTGGTTCTTTCGCGAGAAAGGCCTCTCGCTCCGCATCATCAAAAATATAGATGCCATTATCGACAGGCTTTGTTCCCACATTTATCTGGGGCATTTCGCAAAGTGAGGACCGTGCCCTTGCAACGACAAGATGTCTGTTTGAGAGGCTGGAGGCATCGAAGAGGTACGGCGACAAGGCTGCATGGCGCGTTTCTACAGGGTCGCCACTGATGTCTTCATAGGAGAACAGCCGCTTCTCCTTTGGTTCATCTTCACGGCGCGTCAGGCCGATGATGACGCAATGAACATGTGCCCCGCCCCTTGCATCAGAGTACCACTCGAAGGTGCGATGGCCAAAGGCGATCTCAAGCCCGTAACGCTCAAAAAGAGGCGGCCAGAGCTGCGCCACCTGCTCGCCCTGCGTGATGCTGTTGGTTGAGACAAAGGCAATGCGCAGCGGATTGTTCCCTGCGTCTCTCGCATAGGCTCCAGCCTTTAGAAACCACGCGCAAACATAATCGAGGCGGTTTCCGGTTGCACCAAAAGCCACCATTCGACCCATTTGGGCCTGCTTTTGTTCATCCCGGTGGACGAAGCCACTAAACGGTGGATTGCCAAAGACAAAGGCGCAGGTCTCCGGAGCCAGCACCTCTGCCCACTCAATCTCCAGCGCATCGCCATGGCGGACATTGGGCGAGGTGGTCAGCGGAATGCGCAGGTAGCTTTCGCCAAAGGCGGCGGAGAGCTTCACATTCATGATGTGGTCCATCATCCACATCGCCACCTCGGCAATGCGCGCTGGAAACTCCTCCAGCTCGATGCCATAGAACTGGTCGACATTGACGCGGGTAAAGAGGCCGATATCGGTGACGCGCTGTCCTTCCGGCTGCAATTCGCGGATCAGGGCCAGCTCCAGCTCGCGCAACTCGCGGTAGGCGATGACCAGAAAATTGCCGCAGCCGCAGGCCGGATCAAAGAACGTCAGTTTGCCCAGCCTGCCATGGAACTCCTGCAGCGCCTTGGTCCGGCCCGTATCGCGCCGGGCTTTCAGGCGCGCAAACTCGGCCCTCAGATCATCCATGAACAGCGGCTCTATGACCTTGAGAATGTTCTTTTCCGAGGTGTAATGCGCGCCCTTCTTGCGGCGCTCCTTCGCATCCATCACCGACTGGAACAGCGAGCCGAAAATGGCCGGTGAGACCTTCTCCCAGTTGAAACCGCAGACAGCCAGCAGCTTCTCGCGCATGTCACGGTTGAATGCCGCTATTGGTAGCTGTTCGCGGAACAAGGCGCCGTTGATATGTGGAAATTCCGCCAGTTC
>JAYWHQ010000044.1:0-1752 GCA_043777655.1 Allobosea sp.
GCCAGTCCGCGCACGGTGTGAGGCGGCAGCTCCAGATAGATCGTCAGCAGGATCGCCGTCTGGCGTGCCGAGAGATCATGCTCCTCATCGCGCACCAGATCGAGATGCACCTGATGCCAGAGCCGCAAGGCCTGCGAAATCCTGATGTCCGGCATAAACCCGCATCCAGCTCGGATCGTTTCGGAGCCGTATCATTGGCTGGCAATGCATTAAGATCAAGTGTCTGGCTCATGCCTTGTGTTCAGGTCAATCCTTGCCAAAACGCTCCTTGATGAGCGCATAGGTGGCGCGCGCCGCCTGGCATTCGCCACCTTCCGGACGGCCAGGCCTGGCCGACGGATTCCATGCGAATATATCGAAGTGCGCATAGGCTTTCGCCTGCTCCACAAAGCGGTTGAGGAAAAGTGCCGCCGTGACCGAACCCGCATGCGAACCGCCGGAAATGTGGTTCACGTCAGCGATCTTTGAGTCGAGCATGGCGTCATAGGGCGGCCAGAGCGGCATGCGCCAGAGCGGGTCATTCACGGCCTGCCCCAGCCGCAGCAGATCGGTGGCGAGTGCATCATCATGGCTGTAAAGCGGCGGCAGATCAGGCCCCAGCGCGACGCGGGCAGCGCCCGTCAGCGTGGCGAAATCCACCAGCAGTTCTGGTGTTTCCTCATCTGCCAGCGCCAGCGCATCAGCCAGGATCAGCCGGCCTTCTGCATCGGTGTTGCCGATCTCGACCGAAAGACCCTTTCGGCTGGCCAGCACGTCGCCGGGTCGGAAGGCATTGCCGGCGACAGCATTTTCGACAGCCGGAACCAGAAGCCGCAGGCGCACGGGCAGTCCTGCCCCCATCACCATCGCGGCGGTTGCGATGGCCGCTGCTGCGCCGCCCATGTCCTTCTTCATCAGGGCCATGGAATCGCCGGGCTTGAGGTTGAGCCCGCCCGTATCAAAAGCGACACCCTTGCCAACCAGCGTGATCTTGGGATGGGACGGATCGCCCCAGACCAGATCGACCAGCCGTGGGGCGCGCGGCGAGGCGCGCCCGACAGCATGGATCATCGGAAAATTCTGCGTCAGCAGGTCATCGCCGATGATGCTGTTCGTGACAGCACCATGGACCTTGGACAGATCACGGATGGCCAGTTCGATCTCGGCAGGCCCCATGTCGCAGGCGGGTGTGTTGACCAGATCGCGCGCGAGGCAGACCGCATCGGCAATGCGGCTGATCTCGGCGCCATCGACGCCATCGGGCACAACCAGCCGTGCGCGGCCAGGCTTGGATTTGCGGTAACGATCAAAGCGATAAGCGGCGAGCAGCCAGCCAAGCGTGGCAAGTGACGGATCAAATCCTTCGCCAACAAGCTGATAGTCGCCCTCCGGGAGGACAGGAGACCAGCGTCCAATCTCGAACGGATCGCGTCGCCGGGCTGTGTCCGCCGCAAACCCGACAACAATGACCGCCAGCGCGCCTTGCGCATCGGGCAGCAGAAGATGTTTGCCCGGCGCGGGCTCAAACCCTTGCGCCCTTGCATAGGCGGCTGCCGGTCCTGGGAGGCTCTCTCGCAGGCTCGGCCAACCGGCAGCCGTTACGGCATGAACAGGAATCGCGTTGTCGGAGGCAATGGTCAGAAGTGGGTGCACGGCAGCTGGAACCTGAGAGGTTTAACGAAGCATTAGGGTTAACGCTTTATGACCAATGCGAACAGTTCTGTTTCTCAAAGGTCGCTCCATGACCGAGCCCGCTTGCCGTTCCTCGCTATC
>JAYWHQ010000045.1:0-1749 GCA_043777655.1 Allobosea sp.
GTCCAAGCCCGTGTTGCAAGGGCAGGTCAGCGCGGCGCAGGCCGAGACACGCGCGACTGTGGCGCATGTGATCGACCTGATCTGCCAGCTGCTCCACCCGTTCATGCCCTTCCTCACCGAGGAACTCTGGGCCGTGAAGGCAGGCGAGGGGGCAGCACGCGCCGCGCAACCTGACAATGAGACGCTGGTTTGCCTGTCGCGCTGGCCTGATCTGACAGGGCTGGTGAACCCGGAAGCGGACGCCGAGATCGGGTTCGTCATCGATCTTATCACCGACATCCGCTCCGTGCGCTCGGAAGCACTGGTGCCGGCAAGCCTGCAGGTGCCGCTTGTGCTGGTGCGTGCCTCAGACGCCACCACACGCACTGTGACCGCCTGGGCGCCGATGGTGCAGCGTCTGGCGCGGCTGTCGGACCTCAGCTTCGCCAGCGAGACACCGCCGCAATCTGCACAAATCGTCGTGCGCGGCGAGATCGCGGCCATTCCGCTTGAAGGCATCGTCGACATCGAGGGCGAAAAGACGCGACTGAAGAAGGAGATTGGCCGGATGGAGGCTGATATTCTGGCGGTCGACCGCAAGCTCGGCAATCCCGACTTCATGGCGCGCGCGCCCGAAGAGGTCGTGGACGAGAACCGCGAGCGCAGGCAGGCGGCCGAGACGCGCCGGATCAAGATGCAAGAGGCGCTTGCACGGTTGAGCTGAGCACTTGCGCGGCTGATCTACGCACTCGCATGTCCGGGCTAACCGTGCGCAAGAATGTGTCGCGTTCTTTTTGAAACGCGACAGTTTGTGAGTCACTTAGGCCAAAAAAACCGAAGCACCGGCGACAGTTTTTCAGCCATGATCCCGTCATTGCCGCCGGGGCCCTCCTGACCATGATTGCCAAAGTCGATCCGCGCCTGCCCATTCTTGCCGAGCTTGAAAAGAAACTGCTCTGGCTCTCGACCTGGACCATCCACAACGCCAATCATTTGCGGCCCTCGACGGACGGCATCAAGGTGGGTGGCCATCAGGCCTCGTCAGCTTCGCTCGCCAGCATCATGACGGCGCTTTATTTCGCCGCGCTCCGTCCGGAAGACAGGGTCGCGGTGAAGCCGCATGCCTCGCCCGTCTTTCACGCCATCAACTATCTGATGGACTTGCAGACGCGCGAGAAGCTCGAGAATTTCCGTGGCTACAAGGGCGCGCAATCCTATCCGTCGCGCACCAAGGACATTGACGATGTCGATTTCTCGACAGGCTCGGTGGGCTTGGGCGTGGCGCAGACGCTGTTTGCCTCGCTGGTGCAGGACTATGTGAAGGCCCATGGCTGGGGCCAGTCGCGGCCCGATGGCAAGATGATCTCGCTCGTCGGCGATGCCGAGATGGACGAGGGCAATATATTCGAAGCGCTGCTGGAGGGCTGGAAGCACGGTGTGCGCAACACCTGGTGGGTCGTGGACTATAACCGCCAGAGCCTCGATGCCGTCATTCGCGAAGGGCTCTGGGAGCGGTTCGAAGCGATCTTCCGGGCGTTTGGCTGGGATGTCGTCATCCTCAAGCACGGCACCTTGCAGGAGGCAGCCTTTACTGAACCGGGCGGCGAGCGCCTGCGGCAATGGATCGACACCTGCCCCAACCAGCTTTATTCGGCGCTGACCTACCAAGGAGGCGCTGCCTGGCGTAAACGCCTGCTGGATGATCTGGGCGATCAGGGCCCAGTGACACAGCTGATCGAGCAGCGCAGCGATGCCGAGCTGTCGGAGCTG
>JAYWHQ010000046.1:0-5787 GCA_043777655.1 Allobosea sp.
ATTCGTGCGGATCCGACAGAATAGCCGAACAATTGAAATAGCTGGCGCGCCCCTGATGATGGATCTGGGCACCTCATTCTTGAGGTAGTGCTATGACACCTCCGCATACTCGCAAAGCTTCTTATCTCATTGATTTCAATGCGTTTAATTGCGCAATTTTTGATCTGTCACGCTTTGACTCGTTCTGTCACATTCTGACTGGTATTGACTCAAGTTGTCACATCAGGACGCGGGCAAGCCTCGCGGAGTTTCAACATTTGCTCCGCTGTAACATGGGTGGCGAATCGCCCCGGTTTTGCCGGAGGCCATTTCATTTGAGTCACGCTGCTGGCGTCTGCTCGTTGAGTAGGGCGTATCAACGTTCCTCGGCTTCGGCTGGCGGGATGTTGCCAATAGGCCCCAGCAGCTGTCGATTGTTGAACCAGTCCACCCACTCCAGCGTCGCAAACTCGACGGTTTCAAAGCTCCGCCATGGCCCGCGCCGATGGATGACCTCTGCGTTGTAGAGGCCGTTGATGGTCTCTGCCAGTGCATTGTCGTAGCTGTCACCAACGCTGCCGACAGAGGGTTCAATGCCTGCTTCCTCCAGACGCTCGGTGTATTTTATGGACACGTATTGCGAGCCCCTTTCGCTGTGATGGACTAGTCCGCCGCCGTTTGGGGGGGGCGTCGTTCGCGCAAAGCCTGTTCGAGTGCATCGAGGACGAAGCTGGCATGTTGCGTGCGGCTGACGCGCCAGCCGACGATGCGGCGTGCATAAACATCGATGACGAAGGCCACGTTGACAAAGCTGGTCCAGATGCTGACATAGATAATGTCTGACACCCAGAGCACGTTTGGTGCCGGTGCCTTGAAGTTCCTGTTCACATGATCCAGCGGGCATGGCACGGCCCTGTCCTGCACGGTCGTCTTGACGTTTTTACCGCGAATGACACCCGCTAGGCCCAAGCCGCGCATCAACCTCGCCACGGTGCAGCGGACGATATCGAAGCGTTCGCGCACCATCTGATGCCAGATTCTCGATGCCGTAGACCTCGAAGTTCGCCTTGAAAACACGGGAAATCTCTGGCTTCAGGGCCACATCCCGGCGCACTCTGGCCGAAAGCCTCTCGGGATCGGCCCGCTTGGTGACATGCGCGTCGTAAGTTGATGGGGCGATCGGCAGAACCTTCCAGATCGGCTCGACCCCATACAAACCACGATGATCGTCGATAACTGCAATCATCGCTGGAACAGGCGGTCGAACGCCGCCTGTGCGAAACAAGCGCTGGCCTTGCGCAGGATCTCGTTGGCCTGCCGGGGTTCGCGCACCTCGCGCTCAAGCGCCTTCATCTTGGCGGCTATGTCCGTGGTCAAGCCAGGCTTGCGCCCGCTGTCGATCTCCGTCTTGCCAATCCACTGGTGCAGCGATTGCGCCGCACAGCTAATCTTCGAGGCGAACGACACGATGGTAGCCCATCGCGATGGATGCTAGCCCTCGTGGTCCAGAACCATCCGCACCGCTCGGGCGCGCACCTCAGGCGAAAACTTGTTCGCGGTCTTGCTAGTCATGACCCTATCCTCTCAGGAGTTGAGGCCTACGGCAAACTCGGGTCGGTTCATTCCTGTTTGAAGGCGCACGCGGTGTTGGAATTCGACGTCGCCTTTGAACGCTTATGCCAAATTGCTTGAGAGACGCCTGCAATGCGCCCGAAGCGGGCACTGTTCGATAATCGTGTCGTTCTCAAAAGCAGACACTGCCAGCATGCTGCCGTATCGCTTTCAGAGCTATACGAAGTTCAAACATCAACAGATTTAATGAGCGATCGTGCAAACAAGATGGAATTCTGACAAGCGTTGCGGCAGAAGTTTCGGCGGCTTGTCAGAACCCAAAGCACGTTCTCATCTTGCCGAACACTCCACAGGTCACGGTTCATCGTCAGAATGGCGCAACGCGATGCACATGAAAGTGATGTGCCGGGATGTTCCCAGCCCTATGGCTTGACGGCAAACACCCCGCGCTCGGCGAGCAGGACACCGACAGCATCCCCTGCCTTGCGCAGCAGATTGGCCTCGGGCGCGATCACGAAGAGCGGGCCGACAAGCGTCTCGAGATTGTACTCGGCATGTGCGCCCATGTACGTCGCAGTCCGGACCTTTGCCGTGAGACAGCCTTCGGTCGCGGTATCGACGAGCCGGATCGATTCTGGTCGAATGACGACGTCAACCGGGCCTGATGGCAGGTTGCGGTGCCTCACCGTGGTCCGGAGCGTGTCGAGCGTGATGGTGCCTGTTTCAGAGGTCTGTGTTTCCAGCGTGCCTTTCACGTGGTTCGCCTCACCCATGAAGGTGGCGACGAAGACATTGTCGGGCTCCTCGTAGAGCTGGCG
This sequence comes from Allobosea sp., assembly GCA_043777655.1. Taxonomy (GTDB): domain Bacteria; phylum Pseudomonadota; class Alphaproteobacteria; order Rhizobiales; family Beijerinckiaceae; genus Allobosea. The sequence continues at coordinate 2,370 of JAYWHQ010000046.1, forward strand.
CGGCGTGCCCATCTGGGCGATTTCCGCCGCACGCATCACCACGATGAGATCAGACACGGCCAAGGCCTCGGACTGGTCATGCGTGACGTAAACCACGGTGACACCGAGCGACTTCTGCAGTGCGCGGATTTCTTCGCGCATCGACCGACGCAGGCGTGCATCGAGATTGGAGAGCGGCTCGTCAAACAGCAGCACATCCGGCTTGAGCACCAGCGCACGCGCCACAGCCACGCGCTGCTGCTGGCCGCCGGACATCTCTGATGGCAGGCGCGACCCGAAGCCCTTGAGGCCGACAGACGTCAGCGCCTCCTCGGCCTTGGCGTGGGCGCCAGCCTTCTTCATGCCACCAGAAACGAGGCCATAGGCGACATTCTCGAGCACGCTCATATGGGGAAACAGCGCGTAGGACTGGAACACCATCGAGACATTGCGCTCGCCAGCGGACAGGTGTGTCACGTCCTTGCCACCGATGGACAGCTTGCCCTCGGTCGCGCGCTCCAGCCCTGCGATCATACGCAACAACGTGGTCTTGCCGCAGCCTGACGGGCCGAGCAACGTGACCAGCGAGCCGGGCGGTATCACAAGATCGAGCGGCTTCACCGCCGTCACCTTGCCGTAGCGCTTGGTAATCTGTTCAAGCCGTACTTCGGCGGCATTCGGGTTTGCTGCGAGGATCATCAGGCACGTACTCCTGCCGGTGGGGCGGCCAAGTCGGTCGGCATATCGGGCGTGGTGTCAGGCGCCGCAGTGCGCCGTCCGATCTTGCGTTCGCCGACGACGAACTGGATCAGGCCGATCGCCAGCATCATCAGCACGATCAGTGCGGTCGAATAAGCGATGGCAATGCCGTAATCGCCGTTGATGGCGCGGTTGATGATGAAGACGGTCGCCATCTCATATTGGGCCGAGACCAGGAAGATCACGGCGGAGACAGTGGTGATGGCCCGCACGAACGAGTAGATCAGCGCCGTGACGATGGCAGGTTTGAGCAGCGGCAGCACCACGGCTGTCAGCGTGCGGAAAGTCGAGGCGCGCAGCGTGGTGGAAGCTTCATCAAGCGATTTGTCGAGCTGGCTCATGGCCGCCATGCCGGTGCGCACGCCCACGGGGAGGTTGCGGAAAACAAAGCAGATGATGAGGATGATGGCTGTGCCGGTGATCTCCACAGGCGGCACATTGTAGGTCAGGATATAGGCCACGCCGATGACGGTCCCGGGGACGCAGAAGGTCAGCATCAGCGCGAATTCCAGCAGCGTCTTGCCCTTGAACTGCTGGCGCGACAGCACCCAGGCCGCAAGCAGGCCGATGCTGGCCGTGATCGGTGCCGCGATGGCCGCAAGCTTGATCGTGGTGAAGAACGAGCCCCAGGCGCCGCCGGTCCACAGGATGCCATTGGCCGTCCATTCGAGTGAGAAGGCGCGCCCGAAATGCGAGAGCGTCGGCGTCCAGTCGCGGCCCCAGACCTTGACGAAGCCGCCCGCCAGCGCAAGCACATAGACAAAGATCGTCATCGCGGCCCAAGGCAAGGCGATGCAATAGGCGGCGCGGCGGATGGAATCCGGCAGCGGCGTCGGCAAGCCGGAATCGCCCTTTCCGCTCATCGACACATAAGACGCGCGGCCCAGCACGGCGCGCTGGATCATGAAGGCGATGAGGGCAAAGATCAGCAGGATCAGTGCCAATGTGCCGGCCCTGCCAAAATCAGCCTGGGCACCCACCACGGCAAAGAAGATCTCGGTCGAAAGCACGCCGAATGAGCCGCCAAGCAGGATCGGATTGCCGAAATCGGCGAGGCTTTCGACGAAGACGACCAGCCAGGCATTGGTCAGGCCCGGCCGCATCAGCGGCAGCGTGACGGATGTGAAGGTCCGCATCTTGTCGGCGCGCAAGGTTTGCGAAGCCTCTTCCATGGTGGGCGAGATGCCTTGCACCACGCCGATCAGCACAAGGAATGCAGTAGGTGTGAAAGAGAAGACCTGCGCCAGCCACACACCGTTGAAACCATAGATCCAGCGGCCAAGCTCGACGCCTGTGAGCGCCGCCACCCATTGGTTGATGAGGCCCGAGCGCCCAAAGATCAGGATCAGGCCAAGTCCGATCACGAAGGGTGGCGTGATGATCGGCAGCACGGTGAGAAGACGCAAAGGCTTCTTCAGCCGAAAGCCGGTGCGTGTCACCACAAGCGCAAAAGCAAGACCGAGCACAGTGCAGGCTGTGGCGGTTGAAATGCCAAGCATCAGCGTGTTCCAGGCAACGCCGCAGGACGAGCCGGAATAGACACAGGCCACGCCCCAGATCTTGGGATGGAACATGCGATCCATGAAGGCAGCAGCCATCGTCATGTCGAAGGGTGGCCGCAACGCCTGGCCTAGAATCGTCACGACAGGCCAGACTGTGAACAGCGTGATCGAGGCAATGAGCAATCCGACGCAGCCCGCGACAAAGCGATCCCCGCCAAACAGCCCGCGCAAGGCCAGCGCCGTCGTGGTCAGCGCAGCGAAGGAGGAAAAAGCGATGGCCCCACCCCAGCCAATGCCGAACTGCCGCTGGTCAAGATCGCCGAAGGCATGCTCCAGAAGCGGATAGCTCCAGCCGCGCACACCGATGAACCAGCCTTGCGCAATGATGGCGATGAGGCCTCCGAGCCCTGCCATGAGCAGGAGATTGCCACGCCCGCGCCGGTCCAGCCCTGGCCTGAAGGCGGCCAGCGCGACAGCCAGCGCCGCGATGACCGGCCAGAACCAGAACCGCTTGTGGAACAGAGACTGGCCGAGCGCACTGGCCGCATCAGCGTCACCAGCGAAAAGCGCAAAGATCCCGCCAAGGCGCATGCCATCCTGCTGCATGTGCCATGGCACCAGCACCACTCCCACCGCAGCCGCCAGCCACCACCAGATGGCGGGGTCGATTCTGGGCTCAGGTCGCGTGATGGCGGACATCGGCTGCTCCGGTCGTCGTGTCAGGCAAGATCAGTGTGGTCCACCATTCCAGCAAACTATCTCGGCAGCGAACCGATTTCAGCATCCCACTTGGCCAGCAGGCGGCGACGCTCGGCTGATGTCCCGTATTTGGCAAAGTCGTAATTCACCAGATTGACCGAAGCGACATCGGGCACGCGCGGGTCGACAATTGTTTTCAGGTTGGCCGGATAGTGAAACTGGATGAAGGACGCGCCAAGGGCCTGTGCTGCCGGCGTCATGTACCATTCATAAAAGCGCTGCGCACTGGACAGGTTGCGTGCGCCGCGAATGATCGACAGGCCAGCGACCTCAAAGCCGGTGCCTTCAGACGGATAGGTGTAGCCGACCGGGAAACCCGCTGTCTGTTCGGTCACAATGTCCATCACGAAGGAGATCGAGATTCCGGTTTCTCCGCGGGCTGCGGCCTTGATCGGGGCGACACCAGAACGGGTATAGGC
>JAYWHQ010000047.1:0-1717 GCA_043777655.1 Allobosea sp.
GCCATGGATCAGAACCACGGTCTTGTCTGCCGGTGCGGCATCCGGTGTGAAGGTGTAGGTCGTCACGGTGCCGCCCGGATAGGGGATTTCTGCAACCTCGGCGGCGCCAAGGCGCTGTTCGGCGCGGGCAATCAGCGTTTTCTGTTTTTCATCTATGGTGCCTGGCGTCCGTGTGCGACAAAACAGATCGAACACCGCGCGTCCCGTGGTGCGCGGCACGATCAACGAGCCGATGCGGACGCCCAGGCGGATGAAAGACAGCGTGGACATGGCCATGGCGAGCTTCCCAAATTGTTCATCTTTGAACATGATTGTTCAATCATGAACAAAAAGCAAGACAAAGCTGACGACATTGTGGATGGCGCGGACATCTATGAAGCACCGTGGGACATGCCGCGCTATCGCAACTGGATTGCTGTCGCGCGCGTCAACCAGATCGTGCGGCGCGAGATGGGCGAGGGCCTTGGCACCGTGGGGCTTGATCTGCCGCATTACGAGGTGCTGGCCGCCGTGTTCCGCTATCCGGGCATGACGCAGCAGGAACTCGCGGTGAAGCTGCTTGTGGGCCGCTCCAACCTCTCGATGCTGCTGCCGGAAATGGAGAAGCGCGCCTTGATGGAGCGGCGCACCGATGACAGGGACAAGCGACTGCGCCGGCTTTTCCTGACGCCGGAAGGCGAAGCGCAGGCCCGCGAAGGGCTGGCCGTCCAGGTGCGCCTCATCGAGCACATGATGGCCTCGCTCAGTGCCGATGAATGTGATGTGATCGGCGAAATCATGCGCCGTGTGGCGAAGTTCCTGACGGAAAAGCCGTTCAGGGCGTGAGGGATACGTCAGATGAGGCGGTGAGGTTCAGAACCATTTTCTCATCGGGCAAGGTCATGCGGCTCAGGTTCGCGATCCGCAACACGATCCAGAAACGCGTGAAGACCTGATCCGTCGTGACCAGCGGCGCGTGCTTTCAGAAACGCATCCGCTGTTTCCACTGCGCCAATTTTTTGCGCAACAGCAGACGCAATCCACTGATTGAGTGAAACACCATCGGCTTTGGACAGCCGTGTCGCAGCTTGCTTGATCGAATGGGGGAGCTTCAGGGGAAACGATGTTTTGGGCATGTTATAGGCACCTCATTTGTTCACCGGGCTTTCCGGGTCGAACAGATAGGCCACAACGTCCTTGATCTGCTGTTCGGTGAGGAACTTGTGGAAGCCGAAGCGTGGCATCTGCGAGCAGGGCAGCACCGACATGGCGTTGAACACCTTGGCGTAGGCGTTGCGCGCCTCTGCCGCGTCGAACTTGCGGTCCTTGCCATAGCCCGTGAGCGGCGGCCCGAGCGTGCCATAGGACAATTCGGCCTTCGACATCTGGTGGCAGGCATAGCAGTTGCCGCCGCGCACCGTCTGGTCAGTGTCGGTGAACTGCCCGCCCGTTCCGCGCTGGGCAACTTGCGCACCGCGCTTCCAGTCACCGATGACGATGCCATCGGCAGGGAAAACCACGGTGGCTTTTTCGGTATCGCGGATCTGGTCGAAGAGCGTGCCGGCTGGTTCGTTGCTCGTCGCGGTGCAGACTTTCTGCGTCTCGTCCTGTACCACGCGGGTGCGCCAGGCCTCGCTGGTACTTTTCCACGTGCCTGCGACATAGGCTTCGACAATGGCGGGGTCGATTGCTGGCAGGGTCGCCTGCTGTGCCGCCGTCTGTTGCGGCAGGCCGATAA
>JAYWHQ010000048.1:0-21556 GCA_043777655.1 Allobosea sp.
TCAAAACTGTGCCCGGGGACAAGGATGGCACGACATTCGGCTCGTGTCTGTCAGTGGCTTCAGACTGATGATTCCTCTGGAATCAGCCGTCTGACAATGAAAAGATGCAGGTCTTGAGGGGGAGACATTCTTGAACCAGCCAAATCCGACAGCTGCCTCCGAAATCGCAGGTCAGTTCAGCTATATTGATCGGCGGCTGGAGCCGCAGCGCCAGTGGCATGACAAGGCCGCCGGCCGCGCCAAAGCCGTTCACTACCGGCTTTCAACCATCCAGTTGACAGCAATGGCTCTTGTCCCTGTTGTCAACACTGCCCCCAACCATGGGGGCTGGCTGAGCGCAGCACTGATCACCTCTGCGCTGGCCGCCTCTGCTGCGGTCGTCACCGGGTTGCTGGCACTCGGCAGGTATCAGGAAACCTGGACACGCTCGCGCCGAACGGCCGCTGCATTGGAAGTGCTTCGTATCCGCTATGAGACCGGCGCAGACCCGTTTGACGGTGAAGATCGCGAAGCGGCGCTGGTCCACGAATGCGAGGCCATTCTCTCCGGCGAGATGGAGCAGTGGATAACAACGGTCAAAGCCAACCAGCCGGGCAAGGCGGCGCATGGCCACAACGGCGGCAAGGCCAGCCCCAAGGCCAAACGCGGGTAGAGCGGCGAATGGCGTCGGTGCGGGCAGATCTGCAGCCCAGATGGCGCCGCTTTTGACCGCATGAGCCACGCCAGCACAGCCACGCGACCTCTGCACCAAAGGGTTAGCGACAAGCCGGATCGTTCGCGCTATCTTTGCCGCACTGCAACATAGCTGCTTCCATCGTTGTGACGGAGAGCAGGCAATCAGTCCGGGGCTTTTGACATGGGTATCGACCAGCCAGAACTGAAACCGGCGCGCGACAAGTCTCGATCTCGCGACAAGCCAAGTTCTCGCGACAAGCCCTGGATTTTCCGCACCTATGCCGGACATTCCACCGCGACCGAGTCAAACAAGCTCTACCGTTCCAACCTGTCCAAGGGCCAGACCGGCCTGTCCATCGCCTTCGATCTGCCCACGCAGACTGGATACGACCCCGACCATGTGCTGGCGCGTGGCGAGACCGGCAAGGTCGGTGTGCCGGTGACCCATCTGGGCGATATGCGCGCGCTGTTCGAAGGGCTGCCGCTTGCCCAGATGAACACCTCGATGACGATCAATGCGACGGCGGCCTGGCTGCTCTCGCTCTACATCGCGGTGGCCGATGAGCAGGGCGCAGCCCGCACAGGCCTGCAAGGCACCACCCAGAATGACCTGGTGAAAGAATATCTTTCGCGCGGCACCTACGTGTTTCCGCCCCGGCCCTCGCTGGCGCTGACGACCGATATCGTCGTGTTCACGGCGCGCGAGATGCCGAAATGGAACCCGACCAATGTCTGCTCCTACCATTTGCAGGAAGCAGGCGCGACGCCGGTGCAGGAGCTTTCCTTCGCGTTGGCCACCGCCATCGCGCTGTTGGATTCCATCCGGGCGCGGCCGGAAGTCTCGGTGGCTGACTTTCCCGAGACGGTCGGTCGCATCTCGTTTTTCGTCAATGCCGGCATGCGCTTCGTCACCGAGCTATGCAAGATGCGCGCCTTTGGTGAACTCTGGGACGAAATTACGCTCAATCGCTATCAGGTGCTGGACGAGAAGCTGCGGCGCTTCCGCTATGGCGTGCAGGTCAACTCGCTGGGGCTGACCGAGCCGCAGGCCGAGAACAATGTCTACCGCATCCTGATCGAGATGCTGGCTGTCACGCTGTCGAAGAACGCCCGTGCCCGCGCTGTCCAGCTGCCGGCCTGGAACGAGGCGCTGGGGTTGCCGCGCCCCTTCGATCAGCAATGGTCATTGAGGATGCAGCAGGTGCTGGCCTATGAGACCGACCTGCTCGAATTCGGCGATGTTTTCGACGGCTCCCATGTGATCGGTGCCAAGGTCGAGGAGCTGAAACAGGCGGCCCTTGCCGAGCTCGCCAAGATCGAGGCCATGGGCGGCGCAATTGCCGCCATCGAGAGCGGCTACATGAAGCGCGCGCTGGTGGAGAGCGGGGCCACCCGCATCGAGGCGATCGAGCGCGGCGAGCAGATTGTGGTCGGCGTCAACAAGTTCACCACCACCGAACCGTCGCCGCTTTCGGCAGGGGATGGTTCGGTGGTCACCGTGTCGGATTCAGTCGAGACCGAGGCCATCGGCAAGCTCAAGGCCTGGCGCTCGGCGCGCGACGCCAGGGCCGTTGAAAAGACACTTGAAGCCCTGCGCAGCGCTGCAGCCGAAGGCCGCAACATCATGCCGGTCTCGATTGATTGCGCCAAGAATGGCGTCACCACCGGCGAATGGGCGCAGACCCTGCGCGAGGTCTTCGGCGAATACCGCGCACCGACCGGCGTTGACACCTCGGCCAGTGCGGACGAGCCGGCACTCGCCACCGTGAAAGCAGCTGTCGCGCGGGCCACCGCGAAAATGGGCCGCCCGCCGCGCTTTCTCATGGGCAAGCCGGGTCTGGATGGCCACTCCAACGGTGCCGAACAGATCGCGGTGCGCGCCCGCGATGCCGGGATGGAGGTCAGCTATGGCGGCATTCGCCAGACACCGGCCGAAATCGTCGAGCAGGCGCAGGAGACGAAAGCCGATGTGATCGGCCTGTCGATCCTTTCGGGCTCGCACCTGCCGCTGGTGCGCGATGTCACCCAGAGGCTCAGGCTGGCGGGCATGACGACGCCGGTCGTGGTCGGCGGCATCATCCCGCCCGATGACGAGAACGCGCTGCGCAACATGGGCGTGGCGGCGGTCTACACGCCCAAGGATTTCGAGCTGGACACGATCATCAGCGACGTGGCGGGCATCGCGTCGCGGGCGACGGAACAGCCCTAGCCCGCATCTCCCAGCGGGTGCAGATCGCGCACCATCGCTTTCAGGCGCTCGTCCAGCACATGGGTGTAGATTTGCGTGGTGGCGATGTCGGCATGGCCGAGCAGTTCCTGCACCACCCGCAAATCAGCGCCATTCTGCAGCAGATGGCTGGCAAAGGCATGGCGCAGCACATGCGGGCTGATGCTGGCGGCTTTGAGCCCGGCGGCTCCCGCGAGCCCCTTGAGATCACGCGCGAAAGCCTGCCGCGTCAGGTGGCCGCTTTCGCTGTCCGCCGGGAACAGCCAAGGCCCAACCGATTTGCGGCTGTCGCTGAGCGCAGCCAACCAGTCACGCGCCGCCAGCCTTGCCGCCTCGTTCAGTGGCACCAGCCGGTCCTTGTTGCCCTTGCCGCGCACCACGATGAAACGTTCCTTCGTGGTGGCCGCCGACAATGGCAGCGACACCAGCTCGGAAACACGCAGGCCTGTCGCATACAGCAGCTCGATCAGCGCGCGCATCCGCAGCGCCTGCAGGCGCGCAGGTGGTGTCTGGCCGGGCAAGGTGCAGGCTTGCGTGGCTGTCGCAATCAGCCGGTCGACATCGGCGACCGACATCACCTTGGGCAGCACAAGCCCGCGCTTGGGCCCCGCCAGTGCGGCTGTCGGATCATGCTCCAGATGGCCATCGCTGTAGAGAAAGCGGTGGAACTGGCGCACAGCCGACAGGCGTCTTGCGACCGAGGCACTCTTCAGATCGCGCGCCGCCAATTCCGCCAGCCAGTCCCTGACATCGGAGGTGCTGACCTTGGCCAGCGTCACTTTCGGCGCGAGGAAGCCCAGATAGTCCGACACATCGCGGCGATAGGCATCCAGCGTGTTGGTCGCGGCGCCACGCTCGGCGGACAGCATATCGAGGAAGAGCCGCAGGGCTACAGCCGGTTGCGGACCAATCATCTCAGGACGCCCATTTCGGACAGCTCATTTGGCAAAGCGCGAGGGCGGAATGATCTCGACCATCTCGCGCGTCTGCGGCTCGACAAAGACCACCAGCGCCATCGTGCCGCCAAAGGCCAGGCCGCCAATGATCGCGAGGAAACCAAGGAATTTGAACAGGGTTGGCATCGTGGGAACCGGTCAGGGACAACTTCGAAACGGCCATCATGATAGCACATTGCCGCTCCGGAAAAGCGTGAATGATTGAAGGATAGCTGCCGCACCCTAGGGATGCGCCAGTGCAATGCAGGAAAAGGCCACTTTCGCCTCGCTCGGAACGCCAAAACGGGCCGTGTGGCGCGCTGGCAGCCCATTGGGAAAGTGCCTCACATATTCGGCATTGCAGGCTGCATAGTCCGCCGGATCCGTGATGAGCATGCTGACCTGCACCACCTGATCGAGGTCGCTGCCCTGCGCTTTCAGGATGCGCGACAGCTCGGCCAACGCGTTGCGAACCTCCTCTGCCGTGTCTGCGCCCCGAAAGATTCCTCTCACCGGATCATGTGGAGCCGAATGGCCAGAGACGAAGATCAGCCCTCCGGCGCGCGTGGCGCGGCTGAAAGGACGCGAAGAGCCGGACTCCGGCGGTTCGAAGAAGTCGATCATGCTTGGCTCCCGTCATGTTGTGGCGCAAGGCTAGCCCACATGGCGCGGCCATGGCGAGACGTTGTGCCAGCACGCCCGTCGCGATCATGACATGACGGCGAGGCCTGCTGCGTGCTAGAGCACGCGCGAAAACAAGTTTCGACTGTGATGACCGCTGCAGATTTTCTCGACCAGACGGACCTCACTGCCTTGCGCCAGGCGCTCGGCAGCCGCTCGGTCGTGCTCGTTGGCATGATGGGCTCGGGCAAAAGCTCGGTCGGCAAAAGACTTGCCTCGCGTCTGGGCCTCGACTTCATCGATGCAGATGCCGAGATCGAGGCTGCGGCAGGCATGCCGATCGAGGAGATTTTCAGCCAGCGTGGCGAGGCCGAGTTTCGCGATGGAGAGCGCCGCGTCATTGCCCGCGTGCTTGCCACGCAGGGTCCACTGGTGCTGGCGACAGGCGGTGGCGCGTGGATGAACGCCGAGACGCGCGAACGGATTGCCGATGCGGGCGTCTCCATCTGGCTCAAGGCCGAATTTGATGTGCTGATGCGCCGCGTGCGCAAGCGCTCGAACCGCCCCTTGCTGCGCACGGCCGACCCTGATGCCACCATGCGCCGCCTGCTGGATCTGCGCGAGCCAGTCTATGCGCTGGCCGACATCACACTTTCCTCACGCGACGAGCCGCATGATGTGGTCGTGGAAGAGGCTGTCCTTGCGCTCCAGAACCATCTCGGAAATGCTGTAACATGACCAAGGCAATGGCCACCCAGACAGTCCACGTTGCCCTTGGCGCGCGCGCCTATGACATCATCATCGGGCGCGATGCGATGGCGGGGATCGGCGCGCGGCTGGCGGCTCTTGCTCCGGGTGCGACTGCTGCCATCGTCACAGATGCACATGTCGGCGCGCTGCATGCCGAAAAGCTTGAAGCCAGCCTGACAGCAGCCGGGCTGCGCTCTTGCCGCATCACGGTTTCGCCCGGTGAAGCCACCAAAGCCTGGGGGCCATTCGCGACAGTGGTTGACGGGTTGCTGGAAGCCAGGATCGAGCGCGGCGATCTGGTGATCGCGCTGGGCGGTGGGGTGGTGGGGGATCTCACCGGCTTTGCCAGTGCCGTGCTGCGGCGTGGCGTGCGCTTTGTGCAGGTGCCGACCTCGCTGCTGGCGCAGGTGGACTCGTCTGTCGGCGGCAAGACCGGCATTAACTCCAGCCATGGCAAGAACCTGATTGGCGCCTTCCATCAGCCAAGCCTCGTCATTGCCGATACAGCGCTGCTCGATACCTTGTCGCCGCGCGAGTTTGCGGCCGGCTATGCCGAGGTGGTGAAATACGGACTTATCGATGATCCGGACTTTTTCGACTGGTGCGAGGCCAACTGGGCCGGCTTCCGCTCCGGCGGCCCCGAGCGCGAGCACGCGGTGGCGGTCAGCTGTCGGTCAAAGGCCGCCATCGTTATCCGCGATGAGCATGAGCTGGGCGACCGGGCGCTGCTCAACCTTGGCCACACCTTTGCCCATGCGCTCGAGCGCATCACGGCCTATGACAGCACGCGGCTTGTCCATGGCGAGGCGGTCGCCATCGGGCTGGCGCTCGCGTTTCGCTTTTCGCAAACGCTTGGCCTGTGCAGCGGGCAGGACGCAACCCGCGTTGCGATGCATCTGAAAACCGCTGGCCTGCCGACGCGGTTGCAGGATGTGCCCGGTGGTTGCGGCAGCACGTCCGACATCGTCGATGCCATGGCGCAGGACAAGAAGGTGAAGCGCGGTGTGCTCACCTTCATCCTGGCGCGCGGCATCGGCCAGAGCTTCATCGCACCGGGGATTGCAGCCAGCGACGTTGCGGCCTTTATTGAGCGCGAACTTTCCGCCTGAACTTCCGGATTCTTTGCAACAGGGCGCCTCAAGCAAAACACCATGCAGGACGACAACATCAACATCTGGCTCGCGCTGCTGATCGTCGTGGTCAGTCTCGCGCTTTCTGCCTTCTTCTCGGCAGGCGAAACGGCGCTGACGGCTGCTTCGCGCGCCCGGATGGCCGCGCTCGAGAAAAGCGGCAACCGCCGCGCTGCCATCGTGACGCGTCTGCTGATGGCGCGCGAACGGCTCATTGGCGCCATGCTGATCGGCAACAATGTCGTCAATATCGGTGCCTCGGCCTTCACCACCAGCGTGCTGGTTGGCTTCTTCGGCGATGCCGGCGTGATTTATGCCACTGCCGTCATGTCCGTTCTGGTCATCGTCTTTGCCGAAGTCATGCCCAAAACCATCGCGATCACGCGGCCCGATCAGACATCTCTCGCCATCGCGCGGCCCGTCTCATGGATTGTCGCACTGCTGGGTCCGCTGACGCTGGCCATTGAGGCCTTTGTGCGCGGCTTCCTGCGGCTGTTCGGCGTGCGCATCGACGCGAACCAGAACATCCTCTCGGCCAATGACGAATTGCGCGGGCAGGTTGACCTGATGCACCAGGATGGCGTGGTGAAAAAATCCGACCGCGACATGCTCGGCGGCCTGCTCGATCTCAAGGAACTGGGCGTCGAGGACGTCATGATCCACCGCACCAAGATGCGCACGATCAGCCTTGATCTGGGGCCTGAGGCCATCGTGCGCGAGGTGCTGGCCTCGCCGTACACGCGCATGCCGATCTGGCAGGACAAACCGGAGAACATTGTCGGCGTGCTGCATGCCAAGGACCTTTTGCGCGCGCTTGATGCCGCAGGCGGCGACGCCCGCAAGCTTGATGTCGAGGCGATTGCGCTGCAGCCCTGGTTTGTGCCCATCACCACGTCATTGCCCGACCAGCTCAAGGCCTTCCTTGCCAAGAAGACGCACTTCGCGCTGGCCGTGGACGAGTATGGCGAAGTGATGGGCCTGGTGACGCTCGAGGACATTCTGGAAGAGATCGTCGGCGACATTCGCGACGAGCACGATGTCACCGTTCAGGGCGTGCGGGCGCAGGCCGATGGCTCGGTCACGGTTGATGGCGGCGTGCCGATCCGGGACGTCAACCGCGCGATGGAATGGAGCCTGCCGGACGAGGAGGCGACCACGATTGCAGGCCTCGTCATCCACGAGGCGCGCACCATCCCAGATGTCGGTCAGGCCTTCACCTTCCACGGCTTCCGCTTCGAAGTCGTGCGCAAGAGCCGCAACCGCATCACCTCGCTCAGGATCATGCCGCTCAAGAAGGTTCGCGCGAAGAAATAGGCGGCAGCCCGAAGCTTCAGGCTTTCGCGGGTTTTTCCTTGACCGCAGGCGTCCTGGCTTTGGCGGCAGGCTTCCTGGCCTTGGCAGCAGGCCTCTTGGCCTCGGCGGCAGGCATCTTGGCCTTGGCAGCAGCAACAGGCTCCTCAGTGGCCGGCTTTGCGGTCGTCACGCTCCTGGGCGCAGCGGGAGCCGCCTTCTTCTTGTCGGTTGCCAGATACTGGGCCCGCGCCAGCGCAGCAAAGCGCCCGCCCTTGGCGACCAGTTCATCGAACGAGCCGCTTTCGACAATCACGCCCTGCTCGAACACGAGGATGCGGGTCGCATTGCGGATCGTGGCGAGGCGGTGGGCGATGACAAAGGTCGTTCTGTCCTTCATCACCTCGTCGAGTGCCTTCTGCAGCTTCACCTCGGTTGCGGCATCCAGCGCCGATGTTGCTTCATCAAGGATGAGGATTGGCGGGTTCTTCAAAAGCGCGCGGGCAATGGAGAGCCGCTGGCGCTCGCCGCCGGAGAGCGTGCGGCCACGCTCGCCCACGAGCGTGTCGAGCCCATCCGACTGGCGCGACATGATCTCGGTTGCCTGCGCACGGGCCAGCGCCTCGTGCATCTCGGCATCGGTCGCGTCGGGCTTGCCGACGGTCAGGTTCTCGCGGATCGAGCGGGCAAAGAGCATCGGCTCCTGAAACACGACGCCGATGTTGCGGCGCAGCGACCCCAGTGAAATGTCACGAATGTCCACACCATCGGCCAGAATGCGCCCCGATTGCGGATCAAAGGCACGATGCAGCAGGCCAAGCGTGGTCGACTTGCCCGAGCCGGTGGAGCCGACAATGGCGATGGTCTCGCCCGGTGTGACCTCGAAGGAGACATCGGCGACGGCGGCGCGCTTGCCGTCATAGGAGAACGACACATTGTCGAAGGCGATGGCGCCAACCATCCGCCCTGCATCGGGCGCACCAGGCAGGTCGCGCACCTGCGGGGCGGTATCGAGCACATCGAAGAACTCGCGCATCTTCGGCGCCTGCATGAAGATGAAATTGACAAAGCCGACGACCTGCTCGAGCCGCCCGATCAGCATCGTGGCAAAGCCCATATAGGTGACGATTTCGCCCACCGTGGTCAGCCCCTGCATGAACAGCCAGGTGCCAAGCAGGAAGATCGACAGCACGGTCAGCGTGGCAGAGGCGCGCGTGGCCACAGTTGCCAGAGCCCACCAGGAGAGAACCGGGATCTGCGCCTCGAGCAGCCGCGTGATGGTGCTGCGCAGGCCGCGCACCTCTGCCTCGATGCGGGTGAAACTCTGAATGACGGGCACATTGCCCAGCGCATCCGAGGCACGCTCGGCCAGATCGGAATGGAAGCTCTCGACACTGCCTTGCAGCTTCTCGGTCTTGCGCAACACCATGGCTGTCAGGAGACCAAACAGGCTGACCAGCGCGATGAGCAGCAGGCCAAGCTGCCAGTTCTTCCACAAGGTGAAGGGCAGCAGCACAAACAGCGCAACGAAGCTGGCGCAATGCTCGCGGAAGAAGGAGAGCCAGAGGCCCCACATGCCGCTCGTGCCTTCCAGCATGACCTTGAGCACGCGGCCCGAATGGGTCTGCATGTGGAAGGCGATGGGCAGGGTCAGCGCATGCTCGAAATAATTCGCCATCACGGCCAGACGGCGGCGATGCGCCAGCCGGTCGGCGTGCAGCGCCACGAAGACGCCAGCGCCGATGTTGAACAGCCCAAAGGCGACCCAGGCCATGACCAGCATGCTGATGTCGGCCCAGCTCGGTTTCTGCCCGGCGGTTTGCGAGATCGACAGCGCATCGATCAGCGCGCCAAACAGCATGGGCTCGGCAAAAGCCGCCGCCGCAAGAAAGACGTTGGCAATGCCAAGGATGATGCCGATGCGCTTTTCCGGGCCAAGCTCGCCGAGAACACGCATGTAAAGTGAGAACAGTGACATGCCTCCGTTTTAGCCAAGACCGGGGGACGCGCAAGTGTCGGCCCTCGTCCGAATGGTGATTTGGCAGTGGTGAGATGTGAAATGGCAGCAGTTTCTCAACCTTAACGCTTCCTTCAGCGGGTCACGCCTATGGTTCGCCTGAAGGCCAGCCTCATTCCGGGTGAGCCCGTGTGCGTTGCTTCGAGGTGTCAGGCGTCATGGATATTGCAACCGGCATTGGCATCATCGGCGGCATTGCCACGATCGTCTCGCTGATCCTGATCGATGGCGGCAATTTCGCGGCCTATTTCGACAAGCACGCCGTCATCATCATCTTCGGCGGCGCGACAGCCGCCACAATGATCCGTTTTCCGTTCTCGGTCATCATGCACGGCCTGCCCATGGGCATGCGCTTTGCCTTCCAGTTGCGCGCCGTTCATCCGCGCGAACTGATCGAGGAAATCACCCGCGTGGCCGAGATCGCCCGCAAGAGCGGCCCGGTGGCGCTGGAAGGCGTGGAAGTGTCCGACCCCTTCCTGGCACAGGGCATCCGCTACATCGCCGACGGCTATGACCGCGACTTCATCCGCGACACGATGGAGCGCGACCGTGACAATTTCCTGCAGCGGCTCGATGAGGGCTCGAAGGTCTATCGCGCCATCGGCGATTGCGCCCCGGCCTGGGGCATGATCGGCACCATCATCGGCATGGTGACCATGTTTGCCAACATGGACGACCCGTCCAAGCTCGGGCCTGCCATGGCGACCGCGCTGCTGGCGACGCTCTATGGCGCGCTGGTGGCCAACATGTTGACCCTGCCGATTGCCGACAAGCTGCACATCAAGCTCGAGGAAGAAGAGATTTCGCGCACGCTCATCATCGATGGCGTGTTGCAGATGCGTGATGCCAAGAGCCCGACCCTCGTGCGCGAGATGCTGCTGGCCTATCTGCCGGACCATCACCGCGCCGAGATGGCCGAAGCCTGAACCGGGGCCTGACAGGACATGGCGCGCAAGAAGGGCGGAGGACATGGCGGGCACGGCTGGTTCGTGACCTTTGCCGATCTCATGGCGCTGCTCATGAGCTTCTTCGTGATGATCGCGGCCTATTCGACGCAGGACAAGCAAAAGATGCAGGCTGTGGCCGGCGCCATGCGCGATGCCTTTGGCAGCCAGAAGGATGTGCGGCTGTCCGGCATTGTCGAGATTGACGGCATCCCCACCAAGCCCAACCTGAAGCATTCGAAAGTCCGGCCGATCGACGAGGCGTCCGACATCACGGCGCCCAACAGTCTCAAGCGCAAGGATGAGGGCCTGGAGATCACGGCTTTCGACCGGGGTTTCGCGCTGGCCGCATCCTCGTTGCGCCAGGCGCTGCAGGACATGCCGGAGATTGCCGAAATCTCGAAGAACGTGCTGATCGAGCAGACGCGCGAAGGGCTGAACATCAGCCTCGTCGATCAGGATGGCCGAGCGATGTTCCCTGAATCGTCGACCCAGCCCTATGACCGCCTGCGCCGCGTGCTGGAGGCCATCGCTCCCACCTTGCGCCGCATGCCAAACCGCATTGCCGTGACCGGCCACACATCAGCAGCACGCCCCGGCACCCGTGGCGGCTGGACCTCATGGGATCTTTCGGTGGGACGTGCCTCGGCTGTGCGCGAATTGCTGGGAGCCAGCGGCGTGCCGGAAGACCGCTTCGCTTCTGTCACCGGCAAGGCCGACACAGAGCCGGTGTTCCCTGACAATCCCTATCTGGCCGCGAACCGCCGCGTCAGCATCCTGATGCTGAAGGAAGCGCCGCCCCTGCCATTTGGCGCCAAGCCCTAAGGGCCAAACCTCAGGGGCGGGCCTTGATGGTTGATGCCGCTCACGGTGCCAGCACGAGCGCCCAGTAAACCTTGTATTTCGAGCCGGGCGCATAGGCGGTCGCAATGCCCATGCGGGTGGCGCGGCTGGCCTTCATCACCTTGTTGTGCTGCTCTGAATCGCGCCAGCCCGAAAAAGCCTCGGCCATCCGGCGATAGCCTGCCGAGAGATTGACCTCGGTGCCTGAAAGCCCGGACGCCGCAAGCTTGCGCTTCACCGCATCGGCGGAAGACGGCTTGTCGGCAGCGGCCATGGCGCGCGCCTCCGCTTCGGCGGCAGCTTGCAGGGCCGGATCAAGCTTCAGCGTCCCCAAACCGCTGTTGAGCCGATAGGCAGAGATTGTCGCACGCGCCGCCTCGGCATCCACCCGGGCCGACGGGCTGCCAAGATCGCGGTAGAAGGCAGGTTCGGCCGTGGTGGTGCGGACAGGTTCGGTGCAGCCAGCCACGCCAAGCGCGAGAAGTGCGCCGGCCAAAAGCGGGGGGCAGGTCATGATCGTGATCCTTTGCTCATCGGGCAGACCTGTCTTCACGACACAGTCTTGGCTGCGCCCTTGCGGGCGGGGGCAGTGATGGTTGAGGGCTTGGCGGCATCTTTTGCGGTGGTCGCCGGTGCCGAAGCTGGCTTGAGGCCACGCTCTGATTCAAGCGCATCGGCAATATCGTCCAGCGTGTCTTCGATCTCATCGAGACCCTTGACGGTGATCTCGCGTTCCGGAAGGCCGATGCCTGCCTCTCCCAGCCTTCGGAAAATCTCGAAATGCAGGTCGCTCGCCACGATGCCGGTGCTATCGACCTCTGGCACGACACAGAACAGTTCGAAATCGAGCAATGTCTCGTTGATCTTGCGAAAGAAGACGCGTGGCGGCGGCTCGCTCAGCACTTCGCGGTTCGCATTCGCGCAGTCGAGCAGCACTTTGCGCACCATTCCGGGATCGCTGTTGCGCGGCACGGATAGCTGGATCACCACGCGGCCACTGCGGTCGGTGCGCACCCGGTTCTTGACGACGCCGGAGACGAGATTCGAGTTTGGCACGATGATGGTCGAGCGATCGAAGGTCTCGATCTCGGTCGAGCGCACATTGATGCGCCGCACGATGCCCTCGCCATCACCCACCACGATCTGGTCACCCACCCGGATCGGTCGCTCCCAGAGCAGGATGAGACCCGAGACGAAGTTCGACACCACCGATTGCAGGCCAAAGCCGATGCCGACGGACAGGGCGCCTGCCACAATGGTCAACCGCTCGAGGCTCAGCCCCAGCGAGGAGACAGCCAGCGCAATCGCTGCCAGAAAGCCGACATAGCCGGCGGCTGTCTTGATCGAGTTGCGCAGGCCGGTATCGAGTTCGGTTGCGGGCAGAAGCTTGACGTCAAGCCAGCGCTGGAGCGCCTTGGTGGCAGCCAGACCCAAGGCCAGCATGGCACCGGCAATGATGATCGCCGAGAGCGAGATCGTGACATCACCGACCTTGAAGCCGAAGAACGCCGCCTTCAGCGAGGAGACAAGGTCTGCCGATTCCACGCCCCAGGGCGCCAGCACCAGCATGACCGTAACGATCATCAGCAGCAGCTTGGCAAAGCCTGAAGCGACAACGCCGAACTGCTCCAGCGCGCTCTTGCGCAGGCCGACATTGGTTTGCAGCCCACGCGCCAGCTTGCCGTCGCCCGACAGGGTTTCCTCGATGCCACTGTCGATCAGCAGCTTCAGGAGCACGTAGAGCGCGCCAATCGTGCCAACCCAGATGACCTGTTCGGACAGGAACCCGGCAAAGGCGACGAAGCCGAAAATGGAAGAGACTGCAATCAGGACAGCTGCAATCCAGCCCGCAATCCGCAAGGGCGCGAGCTTGGCGCCATCCACCGGCACATAGGGGCCGAGCGAACACTCCTCCTCATCAGGATCGTCGCGCAAACCCAGCAATGTCAGCGCAAGTGCTGATGCAAAGGCAAGCGCAAAGCCGGCCTTGACGAGGATGGACAAGGACAGGCCAGCCGCGATGGATTGCAGCATGGCTTCTGAAGCCTTGCCGATGACAAGCACTGCGGCAGCCACTGTCGCAATCCGCACCGTGACGCGGGCTGTGCGGTCCATCACGCCGATCAGGCGCCGCGCCGGATCATGGGGCGCGAACAATGCATCCGCGAGCGCGTTGATGAACACCACAAAAGCGATGCCGCCGAGCAGGGCCCAGACAACAGGCTGGATGCGGCCGGGCAGTAGACCGGTTGTGTCGAGCGCGGTGTAAAGCAGCCAGCTTGCCAGCGCAGCAGGCGTGGCAGCCGCCACAAGATGGGCGAGCGCAACCAGCAGGACGCGAAGCCGCCCGGTATCCACGGCCACAGACAGCCGTCGTGCCACCTCGGGCAACAGCCGCGCACGCGCCACATAGAGCAGGACCGCCGCCGCCAGCGCGAGCACCAGCACCAAAGCGCGCTTGTCCGTGAGCGCGCGCGCCACCGCCGAGAGCCAGCCTCCAAAGATCAGGACAAAAGCATTGATGTCGCTCGGCAAAGACACGAGCGCGCTGAGCCAGAGCTCGGGGTTCAGCGGGCTGGAGCCGCGCGCGAACAGCGCCCTGGCAAAGAGCTGGCGGCGACGATCGCTGATCTCGGTCTGCAGCTGCTCTGCCTGAAGCAGGGTGGCACGGCCAAGCCGAATGGTTTCATCGGCTTCGGCAAAAACCTGCTCGCGTTCCTGGCGGTCCTTGGCTGTTTCCGGGCTCTCGGCAGGCGCCTTGGTGTCAGGCTTGGGACCAAGCTGTTCCAGCCGCGACTTCGCCTGATCGGCCTTGGGCTGCGTTTCATCGATCAGTGCCCGCAGCTCGTCGACCAGCGGTGTTGTCTGCTGGCGCTGTCGAAGCAACTCGGCCTCGTTCGGCTCGCGGTTGCGCAGCGCTGTCTCGATCTGGCTCATGGCGCTCTTGATCGCCTCTATCCGCGCCCGCCCGGTTTGCAGCTCAGCGGCAGGCGCCTGTGCCTGCGCAAACAACGGGGCGCTGAAGAGCATCAGCAAAAGCGCAGCGCGCAGGACGTGAGACATCGCAAAAGACGGCATTGCCGCTCCATGAGATTGATTCGACCGGAAAGCCACACGACTCCTGCCTGCCAGCAAAGGCAAGGCATAGGTGCCAATCTGGCCAGGATTGCGGCTTGCGAGCGGCCTGCTCAGCCTGCAGCAGTGCTTGCCTTGCCCGGCGCTTTCGCATTGGGTCCAAACTGGCCGACCAGCCTGTGGCGATCGCCGGGGTAGGTCAGATCGACCGCCGTCAACGGCTGCCCGGCCTGCCAGGTGCGGCGTGTGACCACGAGGCAGGCGGCACCTGACGGCACGCCCAGCCTGGCGGCGCTGGCCGGATCGGCATTCACGGCCCTGATCTGATGTTCGGCGCTGCTCCACGGAATGTGCGACAGGAGCCATGTGCCGGGCGGCTGGGAGGTGAAATCCTGCGTTCTTGCAGCTGGCACCGCGTCAAGGCTGATCAGCCGGTCTTCCAGCACGAAGGCAAGCCCATCGGCAAAATGGGAGCAGAGCAGCGCCAGCACCGCGCTGCCTTCAGCAAGGCCCAGGCGTGCGGCATCGCGCGCGGTCGCAAGTCTTTGCTCGATGCGTTGCAGCACGAAGCCGTAGGCCTGCCCCAGCGACGCAATTTCGGCTGGGATGTCGTGGATTTCCAGCACAGCTTCCTCGACAGCACGCGTCGCGACAAAACTGCCCGAGCGCCTGCGCCGCACGATCAGCCCGGCACCAGACAGGGCCGAAAGGGCGCGACTGACCGTCATGCGCGAGCAGCCGAACTGTACCATCAGCTCATGTTCGGGCGGCACGCGGTGGCCAGGCGGCCAGGTGCCGGACAGGATGGCCTGCTCCAGCGCCTGCTGAATCGCGGCATAGCGGGCGAGCGGTCTTGCATTGCTGCGCGGCATCACACGGCTCCTTGCAGTCGGTTCAGCGCACGCCGCCAGCCCGCCTCGATGGCCGGGCGCCGGACATGGCGGCCATGCTCGACAACTGTTTCCCCGGCTGCAAGCACGGCACGAATCGCGGACTTGCCCGCAACAAACACGAATGTATCGAGCCAGGCATCGCCTTGGCGGCAGATCATGTCAGGATGATTCTGGTCAAGCAGCACGATGTCGGCGCGCGCGCCCGCCCGCAATGCGCCCATCTGCTGCCCCAGGGCTTGCGCCCCGCCCGCGCTGGCCTGTTGCCAGACGTGTCGCCCGGTCGATGCGCCGGCCCGGCTCATCACATTGCGTGCCCGCAGCCGCAGCCGCTGGCTGTATTCGAGCTGCTTCAGCTCGGACGGCGCGCTGATCTCGATGTTGGAATCGCTGCCCACGCCGAAAGCGCCGCTGGCCGCCAGATGACGCTGCCCATCGAAGATGCCATCGCCAAGGCTGGCTTCGGTCAGCGGACACAAGCCCGCCACCGCGCCGCTTCTGGCCAGCGCACGCGTTTCCGATGCCGTCATCTGCGTCACGTGGATCAGGCACCAGCGCGGGTCGACCTCGTGGTTCTGGAGCAACCACTCCACCGGGCGCTGGCCTGTCGCCGCCAGACAGTCGCGCACCTCCTGCACCTGCTCGGCCACATGAATATGCACGGGGCCCGAAGGCGTCGCAGCCAGCACCTCGCGCAGGCCCTCATGCGAGACAGCGCGCAGCGAGTGCGGCGCGATGCCGATCTGGGCACCTGGCACGGCGCGAATGGCGGTACGTGACGCTTCGACCAGCCTCAGGAAGCGCTCCGGATCATTGAGGAAGCGGCGTTGGCCTGCCACAGGCGCGGCCTTTCCAAAACCGCCATACTGGTATTGCACCGGCAACAGTGTGAGCCCGATGCCGGAATGGCTGGCCGCTGCCGCGATCCGTTCCGCCATCTCGGCGAGGTTGGCATAGGGCTGCCCATCGGGCTGATGATGCAGATAATGGAACTCGGCCACCGCCGAAAACCCGCCCTCCAGCATCTCCATGAAGGCATAGGCCGCAACCGCTTCGCAATCCTCCGGCGAGAATGCGCCGACACGGGCGTACATCAGGGCGCGCCAGCTCCAGAAACTGTCGACTGACGGGCCACTGAACTCCGTCAGCCCCGCCATCGCACGCTGGAAGGCATGGCTGTGAAGGTTCGGCATGGCGGGAATGGCAATGCCGGAGAGATGTTCCCGGCCCTCGGGGCGCGCATCAGCTTCGATGCTCGCGATCACCCCGCCCGTCACATCGATGCCGACATTCTGAGCCCAGCCATCGGGCAGCAGGGCATGATCGAAGAACAACCTTCTCATCTGCATTCCCTTGCGCTTCTGTGTGGACTTGCGCTTCTGTCGGACCTTGCGCTTATGTATAGACAATTACGGGACGTGATGTTTGCAGGCAAGGAGGCCAACCCGTTGGGCAGGAGTTCAGGTGCCATTCCGCTCTATGACCGCATCTGGCTGAACGCAAGGCTCGCCACCATGGCACCGGGCGCAGACGGGCTTGGTCTTGTCACTGATGCTGCCATCGCATGTGTCGACGGCAAGATCGCCTATGCCGGTCCTTCCGCAGACCTTCCGGCAGGCTGGGACGCCCGCGAGCGCACCGACTGTGAGGGCCGCTGGATCACGCCCGGCCTGATCGATTGCCATACGCATCTGGTCTATGGCGGCGACCGCGCCCAGGAATTCGAGCAGCGTCTGGCAGGCGCGAGCTACGAGGAGATCGCACGCACAGGCGGCGGCATCGTCTCGACGGTGCAGGCCACGCGCGCGGCAAACGAGGCGCAGCTGGTGGCTTCGGCCCTCAGGCGGCTCGATGCGTTGATGGCGGAAGGCGTGACCACGCTCGAGATCAAATCCGGCTATGGGCTCGAAACAGCAACCGAGATGCGCCAGCTTTCGGCAGCGCGCGCGCTGTCAAACCACCGCGCCATCACCATCAGCACGACTTTCCTCGGGGCCCACGCCCTGCCGCCCGAGGCGAACGGGGACAAGGATGCTTACATCGACCTGGTCTGCCGCGAGATGATCCCGTCAGTGGCCAATGCTGGTCTTGCCGACGCTGTCGACGCGTTTTGCGAAGGCATCGCCTTTTCCGCCGCGCAGACCGAGCGCGTCTTTCTCGCCGCAAACTCTGCTGGCCTGCCGGTCAAGCTGCATGCCGACCAGCTTTCCAATCTGGAAGGCGCGGCGCTGGCCGCCCGCCATCAGGCGCTATCCGCCGACCATCTGGAACATACCGATGCAGCCGGTGCCAAAGCCATGGCCGCCTCCGGCACCGTGGCGGTGCTCCTGCCCGGTGCCTTCTATTTCATTCGGGAAACGAAGGTGCCACCGATCGATCTCTTCCGGCAGGCGGGCGTCGCCATGGCAGTCGCGACCGATTGCAACCCCGGCTCCTCGCCGCTCACATCGCCCTTGCTGGCGATGAACATGGCCGCCACACTCTTCCGCATGACCGTGGAGGAATGCCTTCTGGGCATGACGCGACATGCCGCCAAGGCACTTGGTCTGCAGGCGGAAACCGGCACGCTGGAGCCAGGCAAATGGTGCGATCTGGCCATCTGGGACATCGAGCGCCCGGCAGAGCTGGTTTATCGCATCGGGTTCAACCCGCTTCATGCGCGCATCTGGAGGGGCCTCAATGGCTGAAATTCTTCTGAAACCCGGCGTCATGTCGCTGGCCAGCTGGCGCGCCATCTACCGTGGCGCTGCGATCCGGCTCGACACTGCTGCGAAACCGGCTGTCGACGCAGCTTCCGCAACAGTGGCCGCCATCGTCGCCAAGGCCGCACCCGTCTACGGCATCAACACCGGTTTCGGAAAACTCGCCAGTGTTGGCATCGCGGCCCATGATCTGGAGACATTGCAGCGCAACCTCGTCCTGTCTCATGCCGCTGGCGTCGGCGAGCCTGTGCCAGCCGCCATTGTGCGTCTGATGATCGCGCTGAAGATCGCCTCGCTCGCGCAGGGCGCATCTGGCCTCCGCTGGGCAACTGTGACGCGGCTGGAAGAGCTGCTGGCGCTCGACCTGCTGCCGCTTATCCCCGGCCAGGGCTCGGTCGGTGCCTCGGGCGATCTGGCGCCGCTGGCGCATATGAGCCTGGCCCTGATCGGCGAGGGCGAGATTGTCGCCAAAGGCATCCGCATGCCCGCCGCGCAGGCGCTGACTCAAGCCGGACTGATGCCGCTGGTGCTTGGCCCCAAGGAAGGGTTGGCGCTGCTGAACGGCACGCAATTCTCGACAGCGCATGCGCTGGCCGCCCTGTTCGAGGGCGAGCGCCTGCTGCAATCGGCGCTCGTCACCGGCGCCATGACGACCGATGCTGCCAAGGGCTCGGATGGTCCTTTTGACGCGCGCATCCATGCCGTGCGTGGCCATCGCGGCCAGATCGAGACGGCAGCAGCGCTCCAAGGCCTGCTGGCGGGCAGCGCCATCCGCGCCTCGCATCTTGTTGACGATGACAAGGTGCAGGATCCCTATTGCCTGCGCTGCCAGCCGCAGGTGATGGGCGCTTGCCTCGATTTGCTGCGGCAGGCCGCCGAGACGCTGCGCATCGAGGCCAATGGCGTCACCGACAACCCGTTGGTGTTCAGCGCCACAGGCGAAGTCATTTCCGGCGGCAACTTCCATGCAGAGCCCGTGGCCTTTGCTGCCGACATGATTGCGCTGGCCTTGTGCGAGATCGGCTCGCTGGCCGAGCGGCGCATGGCGATGCTGGTCGATCCGGTGCTGTCAGGCCTGCCGGCCTTCCTGACGCCGAGGCCGGGGCTGAATTCCGGCTTCATGATCGCGCAGGTGACGGCGGCAGCGCTTGTCTCCGAGAACAAGCAGCAGGCCACTCCTGCCAGCGTCGATTCCATCCCCACTTCCGCCAATCAGGAGGACCATGTCTCGATGGCCGCCCATGGCGCGCGCCGCCTGCTGCGCATGGCCGAGAACCTGACGCAGGTCATCGCCATCGAGTATCTGGCGGCAACCCAGGGCTGTGATTTTCTGGTGCCTCTGACCTCCAGCGCGCCGCTGGAGCGGGCGCGCGCCCTGCTGCGCGCAGAAGTGCCGCGCCTCGAAGAAGACCGCTACTTCGCGCCCGACCAGGAGAGCGCCGCGCATCTCGTGCGCTCCGGCGCTTTGGTCGATGTCGCGGGCGCTTTGCCGCAGATCGCGGGTGGCCGCGCATGAGCGCCGCCGCCAGCCAACCTGACTGGCTCACAGTCGAGCGCCGCAATGCGCCGCTGATCCTAAGCCTGCCGCATACCGGCACGCAGATCCCGCCCGAGATCGAGGCGAAACTGGTCTCGCCCTGGCTGGCGCGCAAGGATACCGACTGGTGGATCGACCGGCTCTATGGCTTTGCAGGCGATCTTGGCGCCACGGTTGTCCACACAGCCATTTCGCGCACCGTCATTGACGTGAACCGCGACCCATCCGGCATTTCGCTCTATCCTGGGCAGGCGACCACTGAGCTTTGCCCAACGACCAGCTTTGATGGCGAGCGGCTGTATCTGACCGGGCAGGAACCGGATGCGGATGAGGTGGCACGCCGCCGCCAGCGTTTCTTCGAGCCCTACCATGAGGCTCTGGCCGCCGAGATCATCCGCCTGCGTGCTCTGCATCCGCGCATCGTGCTTTATGATGCGCACTCGATCCGCTCGCGCATTCCGCGCCTTTTCGAGGGCGACCTGCCGCAGTTCAACATCGGCACCAATTCGGGCGCGGCCTCTGACGCAGGCCTCACCACACACATCGAGGCCATCTGCGATGCGTCGGGCCGCTCGCGCGTCAGCAATGGCCGCTTCAAGGGCGGGCACATCACGCGCCACCATGGCCATCCGCAAGGTGGCGTCCATGCCGTGCAGATGGAGCTGGCCTGCCGGGGCTACATGCGCGAGACGCCGGGACCTGTGCGCGAGGCCGACTGGCCCACGCCTTTCGATGATGCCTATGCCGCGCCCATGCGCACCACGCTTGAGCACATCCTCACCACCTGCCTAGAGTTTGCGAGCCAGCCATGACCCAGAAAACACCGTTCACGCCGAAGCTGCCAACACGGCTCGACAATGCCCGCATCATCCGCAGCCCGCATGGCACGGAACTCAGCGCCAAGAGCTGGCTGACCGAAGCGCCGCTGCGCATGCTGATGAACAATCTCGATCCCGGCGTCGCCGAAAAGCCCGGCGAACTCGTGGTCTATGGCGGCATTGGCCGTGCCGCGCGCGACTGGGATTCCTATGACCGGATCGTGCATGCCCTGCGCAAGCTGGAGGGCGACCAGACGCTGCTGGTGCAATCGGGCAAGCCGGTCGGCGTGTTCCGCACACATAGTGACGCCCCGCGTGTGCTGATCGCCAATTCCAACCTCGTGCCGCATTGGGCAACATGGGACAAGTTCCACGAGCTCGATCGGCTGGGCCTCATGATGTATGGCCAGATGACCGCAGGTTCCTGGATCTATATCGGCACGCAAGGCATCGTGCAGGGCACCTATGAAACCTTTGTCGAGGTGGGCCGCCGCCACTATGGCGGCTCGCTTTCCGGCAAATGGATCCTGACCGCCGGTTTGGGCGGCATGGGCGGCGCGCAGCCACTCGCCGCCACCATGGCAGGTGCCTCCTGCCTCGCTGTCGAATGCCAGCCCAGCCGGATCGAGATGCGGCTTCAGACGCGCTATCTCGATGTGCAGGCAGGCTCGCTTGATGAGGCACTCGAGATCATCGACCGCTCCTGCCGCGAGAAAAAGCCTGTGTCCGTCGGCGTGCTCGGCAATGCCGCTGACATCTTCCCCGAGCTGGTCCGGCGCGGCGTGCGCCCTGATGTGGTGACGGACCAGACCTCGGCCCATGACCCGATCAACGGCTATCTGCCCAAGGGTTGGACGCTGGCGCAATGGGATGACAAGCGCCAGAGCGATCCCAAAGCAATCACGGCGGCGGCCAAGCAATCCATGGCGGGGCATGTGCGCGCCATGCTGGATTTCCAGAAAATGGGCGTGCCGGTCGTCGATTACGGCAACAATATCCGGCAGATGGCGCTGGAAGAAGGCGTGGCCGACGCCTTCGATTTTCCGGGTTTTGTGCCAGCTTATATCCGTCCGCTGTTTTGCCGCGGCATCGGCCCGTTCCG
>JAYWHQ010000049.1:0-5767 GCA_043777655.1 Allobosea sp.
TTCCGGTTACGGCCTTGGCCTGCAGCGTGCAAGAGCAGCGCGCGCTGTTCCACCGGAATCAGGTCATTTGCGCTGGTTTCAACGCGCCGAAAGCACCAGCGTCCAGTAAATCTGGCCAGCCGCTGTCACGCCGCGCGCCAGGCCGACGCGGACCATGTCCGGGTTGAGCAGGTTGGCATTGTGGCCCCAGGAGCCCTGCCAGGTCGACATCACATGCTGCACCGAGGGCTGGCCCATGGCGATATTCTCGGCGGACGAGGCGCGCACGCCATGGGCGCGCATGCGGGTGCGGAAATCGCCGCCTGCATCATGAGACATGACGCCTTGCGCCATCATGGCCTGCGTCTGTGTGGAGGCCGCGCGGTTCAGCGCCTCGTCCACGCGCACGCTGCTCAGCCCATGGGAGGCGCGCCAGGCACTGACCATGCGGGCCGCGGTTGAAGAATCGCGCGTCGAGACATCGGCAATTGCCGGGCTGACACTGATGGCAAGTGTCGCGAATGCGGTGAGCAGGCCTGTGCGCTTCATGGCTCTCTCCAGGTCTCCTGCCCCACACATGCCGGGCATTGATGAACTCCTGCACGGATTGAAGCGCAGACTCTCTGAGAAAGAATGAATCAAATCATGAAGATGCGGCGTATTTCTGGCAGGGTGATTCAGGCGGCTGAGAGATTGAATCATCTGCCTCTGATTTTGATTCAAGGCGCTCACATTGCGGCAGCCAGCAGCGAAGGCAGTCTCTTACGGCAATGCCTTGGCCATCAAAGGATGCCCCAGCGGAACACCAGTGTCGGACGCTCGCGATAGAGCGTCTCGGCGTCCAGCACAAAGCCAAGTCTGGCGGCGACCTTGATAGATGCGGCATTGTCGGGCGCGATGATGCAGGAGAGTGGCTGAGCGTCAGATCGCGCGCCGTACCAGCCCAGCACGGCATTCATCGCTTCCGTCGCCAGCCCCCTGCCCCAGGCGTCTGGCCTCAAAACCCAACCGGCCTCTGCCGATCCCGCAAGCGAGGGCTTGATCTCGCGCAGGAATTCCATGAGCCCGCATTCGCCGAGATATCGGCCATCGGCCTTGTCCAAGATGGCGAAGTAGCCAAAGCCGAAGACCGTCCAATGCCCGATATAGCGCAGCAGCCGCGCCCAGCTCTCCTCAGGGGTGGACGGTGTTCCTGAAATGAAACTGACGACGTCTGCATGGGCCCAAAGCTGCCGGACCGAGGCAAAGTCGTCGATCGTAAGCGGACGCAAGTGGAGGCGGGTGGTTTCGATGAGGGGCATCTGAGCGATTCTCGTGGCTGTTTTCCGCTCGTCAACTTTGACTGGCTGACAAGATAGCCCTGCCCGATATGCCACTGCGTCTTGCAAAGTCTCTTTTTGCAATCATTGACCGCTCGGGAAGAACGCTTGCGGCGATTTCATCGCGGCATGGCCCCGCATCCGGTCAAGCCATGTCTGCATGGTCACTGTGGCCTCGACGCCTGCCTCGGAAAGCCATTGGGTGTAACCCCAGATGGCGCAATCCCCGATACCGGGTGCCTTGCCATGAAAGAACGGGCCGTCGCCCAAAAGCACCGCGAAACGCTTGCAATAAACATTGTAGCGCATTCTGAGCCAGTCCAGCGAACCAGGCGGGAAGCCATCGCCATTGACGCGCCTCGCCTCCTTCAGCTGTGGCACGCACATGCCGATGCGATTTGCCTCCCACATCAGCAGCTCACGCCCTCTGCGAAGACCCGCAGGTGTCTCGCCCCCCAAACACCCAAAGCGCGCAGCTATTTCCAGAAGGATCGCGCCCGACTGAATATGAGGCACGCCATCAATCGGCAGCAATGGCACCTCGGCGAAGGGACTGGCCGCCAGAAAATCGGCCGGTCTGGTCGACGCATCGGCCCAGATATCGACCCAGACTGTCCTGTGCGGCAAGCCCGCCAAAGAGAGAGCAAGCGCAACCTTGCAGGCATGGCCGGAGTCAGGGTGGCCGTAGAGAACGAGGTCAGTCATGAGGCACCATCAGTGATGAAATCAGCTGAAGACTGGCAGACGAGACAAGGCCCGCAAAGCCTGCGTGAACGCATTCCGGCCATGCGCGATGGCGGCGAAGATGCCTTGCATCATAAGTTTGTTGATCCGCGCGTTGATGTTTGCCTCTCGTCGATAGGGTGAGACATGTTGCTCTGGAACGCTGGAGCCGTCAGCGGTCAGCAGCCACGGCGTGCAAAACTCAAAATCTCTGCACCAATCCCGCAAGATAAAACCCATCCGTGCCAGTGCGCAACGGGCTCAGTTGCAAGCCGTGTTGCGTCGCAAATGGTTTCAGCAGTGAGAGATCGCTCTTGGATTGCGCGATCAGTTCGGCAGTGCTTTGGGTGCGAAAACCGGCATGGCGCGCGAGGAACGCGGCCACAGCGCCGTCATTCTCGTCGGCCAGCACCGAGCAGGTGATGTAGGCGATGCGGCCACCGGGCTTCACCAGCCGGGCGGCGCGGGCCAGCACGGTTGCCTGATCCTTGAGGCGCTCAGTCAGCGCGCCGGGGCGCACGCGCCATTTGGCATCCGGGTTGCGCCGCCAGGTGCCGGAGCCGGTGCAGGGCGCATCGACCAGCACGAGGTCGGCCGTGCCATCGAGATCGGCCAGCGCATCATGGCCCCTGCCCTTTGGCGCGCGGATGTCGACGCAAGTCGCGCCGGAACGCGCCAGCCGGTCATGCAGCGGCGCGAGGCGCCGCGTGTCGAGATCGCTGGCGATCAGCGTTCCCTCGTTCTGCATCAGGGCGGCCAGAGCCAGGGTCTTGCCGCCAGCGCCGGCGCAGAGATCGACCACCGTCATGCCGGGCCTGGTGCCTGACAGCTGCGTGACCAGCTGCGAGCCTTCATCCTGAATCTCGAAACCGCCTTCGAAGAAGACCTGCTCAGCTTGCAGGGCAGGCCCGCGCCCGTCCTCACCCACAGCAAAGCGCAGACCGTCTGGCGACCAGGGCGTGTCTTCCGGGCTCAGATGCTGAAGCTTGCCACGCAAGACGCTGCGCTTTTGCTTGAGCGTGTTGGCGCGAACATCGACAAAGGCGCGGGTGGCCAGCGCCTGCATCTCGGCAATGGCCTTGCCGCCAAAGCTGGTCACGATCGAGGGCCAGAGCCATTCCGGCGCATCGGCCTGCACCCAATCTGGGGCGGACGCGAGGTCGAAAGCAGCCAGCTGTGCGGCTTCTGTCTCCGAAAGCGGCTCCGGCGCATGGGCCGTGCCAGTGCAGAGCGCGCCGATCTCGTCGGCATTAAGCTTGCGCACGCCGATCAGCATGGCCAAAACCAGCGCGCGCGGGGTCTCGGCCTGCATGACATGTGCACTGGAAGCTTTGCGGCGCAGCGCATCATAAACCAGGCTGGCGACAGCCGCCCTGTCCTTCGAGCCGGCAAAGCGCCGGGCGAGGCCCCAATCTTTCAGCGCGTCGGGCGCGGGGCGTCTGCGCTCTTGGATATCCTGCAGAACTTCCATGGCGGCGCTGAGCCGGGCAGCAGGCATCATGGCGTTTACTCATTCCAATGCGCCAGATGCAGTTGCGCATCGGCCAACACAATCTTGACGTGGTCCTTTCATATGCGCATGCAGGCAGCAACACCTGATTGTCTCCTGCTGCCCTGCTGAAAGGTTCTTCCCATGTCTCAACTGACGCTTGCGCGCTCGATCCGTCTTGCTGTTGCCGGTCTTCTGGCCGCCTCGCTGGCCGCCTGCGCCACCGCACCTGCTGCCGATCTTACCCCGCCGCCACAAAAGCGCGTCGATGCCAAGACCGGCCTCGAGAACCCGCAGCGCTATTGAGCTTTGCACAGCTGTTCACCGTCATGGTCGGGCCTGTCCCGACCATCCACGACTGCACTTGCTGTCAGCTGAAGACGTGGGTGCTCGGGACAAGCCCGAGTATGACGCAGGTAGTGTGCGTGGCGCAGTTCCCGCTCACGCATAGGTCAGCGGCACCTCGGTCGTCTCCTTCAGCGCTTCCATGACGAAGCTGGCTGACACATCGTCCATTTCGATGCGCGCAATCAGGCGCTGATAGAGCCTGTCATAGGCCGCCACATCCGGCACGCGTGCTTTCAGGATGTAGTCGATCTCGCCAGCCGTGCGATAAGCGCCGACGATCTCGGGCAGCGCGGCCAAGGCTGCGCGGAAATGGTCAGCCCATTCAGCGCTGTGCTTGGCGGTGCGCACCTGGATCAGCACGGTCAGCCCGGCATTGACCTTCTCTGGCGCCAGCAGCGCCACGCGGCCCTTGATGATGCCCGCCTCCTCCAGCAGCTTGACGCGCCGCCAGCAGGCATTGCGCGACAGGTTGATGCGGGACGAAAGCTCCTCCACCGAGAGCGTCGCATCACGCTGAAGCTCACGCAGAATCGAGATGTCGTGGCTGTCGATGGCCATGGCGCTGTAATTTTATCCCCTGAAGTCATACTCGGTTGGGATGATCGTATCACACATAGCGCATTTCGCCAGAATTTTGGGACCGATGGCCAGAAAGGTCGGGCTATTCTGCCAGTGACATCAGCCTCAGGCCGGGAGCCCCACCATGTCGAACGAGAACAAGAACATGTTCACAGCCCATCCGCATGCGGTTGGCGAGAGCTACACAGAGCATTTCGGCGTGGCGATGCGCTATTCGGGCCGTCTGTTCTATGCCAGCTTCTGCGCTTTCGTGCATGCGTTCCTGCCGTTTGCCTATGAAAAGACAGCGAGCACCATGATCCGCGGCATGGTGGCCGACATGGACCGCCGCACGCATCAGCCGGTGAAGGTCCCGCTTCAGCCTGCGGAGTGAGGCTGAGGCGCGATCTTGCGATTCGGCGGCGCGCTCAGAGGATCGTCGCGATGATCCCGATCCACATGGCCATCAGCGCGATCATGCCAACGAAGAAGGCATAGGCGCGCCGCATCACGTGGTTGCTGCTGACGTGGATCATCGTGTGGACCACGCGTGAGGCGACATAGACCCAGGCCAGCGTCACCATGATCCAGCCCTTTGCGCCGACTTCATTGGCGATCAGGATGAGCGCAAAGAAGATCACCGGCGTTTCGAACTGGTTCGAGAAGTTGTTGGCAGCAGCCTTGGCCCGATCCGGCCACGCATCGCCCGAGAGCGCGATGTCCTTCATGCGGACGGCCTTCGACATGAAGGCCGCGCGGCGGGCGGCGAACATGATGCCGAACACAACAAACATCCAGCCAATCTGGGCGAGTGCGGGAAAAATCAGGCGCATGTCAGCTCCGGCAATTGCAGGGGATTGAAGTTCAACGGGTCGAATAATTCGGCGCTTCGCGCGTAATCATGACGTCATGCACATGGCTTTCGCGCAAGCCGGCATTGGTGATGCGGATGAAGCGGGCGCGCTCCTGGAATTGCGCCAGATCGGCACCGCCGACATAGCCCATGGCTGCGCGCAAGCCACCAACGAGCTGATGCAGCACGCCGGACACCGGGCCCTTATAGGCCACCTGCCCCTCGACGCCTTCCGGCACAAGCTTCAGCGTGTCCTTGATGTCCTGCTGGAAATAGCGATCCGCCGAGCCGCGCGCCATGGCGCCGACCGAGCCCATGCCACGATAGGATTTGTAAGAACGGCCCTGATAGAGAAAAACCTCGCCGGGCGTCTCGTCGGTGCCGGCCAACAGCGAGCCGACCATGGCGCAGGAGGCGCCAGCCGCCATCGCCTTGGCGAGATCACCCGAGGCCTTGATGCCGCCATCGGCGATGATGGGCGTGTTGGTCATGCGGCCC
>JAYWHQ010000050.1:0-1738 GCA_043777655.1 Allobosea sp.
GCTGGGCATGGCGGTCATCCTCATCACCCATGATCTCGGGCTGGTCAGGAAATATGCCTCTCGCGTTTATGTGATGAAATCCGGCGAGGTGGTGGAGCAAGGCGGCGCGAAGGCGATGTTTGCGGCGCCCAAACATCCCTACACGCGGATGCTGCTGGCCGCTGAACCTGAAGGGCGCAAGGCGCCGCCACCCCCTGATGCGCCTGTCATGATCGAGGCGGGCGATGTCCAGGTCTCGTTCGAAATGGTGCGCGGGTTCTTCCGCCGCGAGCGCACGGTGGTGCGTGCGGTCGACCATGTCAGCCTGACGCTGCAACAGGGCCAGACGATTGGCATCGTGGGCGAGTCCGGTTCCGGCAAGTCGACGCTGGGCAAGGCGATCCTGCGGCTGGTGCCCGCTGCCGGGATGATCCGTTTCGAAGACCGCGCGCTGATGCCGCTGGACCGCGAGCGGATGCGCCCGCTGCGCCGGGAATTGCAGGTGGTGTTTCAGGACCCATTCGGCTCGCTCTCGCCGCGCATGAATGTCGGTGACATCATCACCGAGGGCCTGCTCGTGCATGAGCCAGCCATGTCGCGCACTGAGCGTGATGCCCGCGCAGCCCAGGCGCTCACCGAAGTCTCGCTCGATCCCGCTATGCGCAACCGCTATCCGCATGAGTTCTCCGGCGGCCAGCGCCAGCGCATCGCGATTGCACGCGCCATGATCCTGAAGCCCAAGGTCGTGGTGCTGGACGAGCCGACATCGGCGCTGGACCGCACGGTGCAGAAGAGCATCGTGGCGCTGCTGAAGGATTTCCAGACGCGCTTTGGCCTGTCCTACCTGTTCATCAGCCATGACCTTGCAGTGGTGCGCGCCATGTCCGACCAGATCATGGTAATGAAGGATGGCAAAGTGGTCGAAAGCGGCCCGACTGAGGCCATCTTCGATGCCCCGCGCGAAGGCTACACGCAGCGCCTGATGAAGGCGGCGCTGAAGCTCTGAGGTCCACTCTCAGCCGCTGATGACGCGGATGGGTTTGCCATCAAGGAAGGCGGTGACGTTCTCGATGCTCTCGCGATAAAACACGCTCAGCGTGTCGCGCGTCGAATAGCCCAGATGGGGTGTCAGCACGACGTTGGGCAGGGATCGCAGCGGGTGAGCGGCCGGCAGCGGCTCGACATCGAACACGTCCAGCCCGGCACGAATATGACCCGTTGCAAGGGCTGCAAGCAGCGATGGTTCGTCCACCAATGGCCCGCGTGCCGTGTTGATGAGGCAGGCACCGGGCTTCATTGTCGCCAGTTCTGCTGCGCCGACAATGCCGCGCGACCGATCCGACAGAACCAGGTGGAGCGACACGATATCGCTGGTGGCGAAGAGTTCTTCCTTGCTGACCAGCTTTGCGCCATGGCCAGTGGCAAGTTCTTGCGTCAGGTTCTGGCTCCATGCCACCACGTCCATGTCGAAAGCGAGGCCATAGCGCGCCACGCGCTGGCCGAGCTTGCCCAGCCCGACGATGCCAAGACGTTGGCCCGCAAGGGTCTGGCCAAGTTCGACGCCCTCATGCCAGCGGCGATTCTGCATGGCCGATGCCGCAGAAGGAATATGCCGCATCAGTGACAGGATCAGCCCGAAGGCCAGTTCCGGCGTTGCCTGCCCGACGGAGCCGCCGCCGGTGTTGGACACGACGATGCCACGTGCCTTGCAGGCCGCGAGATCAAGCGTGGGTGC
The DNA here is from genome assembly GCA_043777655.1 of Allobosea sp. Classification (GTDB taxonomy): domain Bacteria; phylum Pseudomonadota; class Alphaproteobacteria; order Rhizobiales; family Beijerinckiaceae; genus Allobosea. The sequence continues at coordinate 1,715 of JAYWHQ010000050.1, forward strand.
GCGCCCGCCTGTCAGCGCAATCAT
>JAYWHQ010000051.1:0-5752 GCA_043777655.1 Allobosea sp.
AGTGCGCCTGCGCCGACTGCACCTGCAGCCACACCTGAAACACCGGCCTCCGTGCCGGGTCTTGGCGAGCCGCGCCGCGTGCGCACGGTTGCGATCCGACCTGATGGGACGGCGATCGCTGCGCCTGCTGCTGCATCCACGCCGTCGGCCCCTGCAACGACAGCAAGCGCGCCTGTGGTTGCGCCCCGTCCTGTTGTCACTGCGCCTGCTGCTGTTCCTGTGCCGCGTCCACGCCCGCCGGCTGCTGCCAGTGACGAAACCGCGCCACTGCGGATTTCGCCGAATGCTCAGGCCAGCAAGGAACAGTTGAACAAGGAGCAGAGCCGGGTTGCGCTGGCTCCCGCCACCACGCCGCAGCCGCGCCCGGCACCTGCGCCAGCTGCCGCCGCTCCTGCCTCTTCTGGTGACGGCGCCTTCTCGGTTCAGCTTGGCGCGCCCGGCAGCGAGGCCGAAGCCCGGTCGAGCTTTGCCAATCTCCAGCGTCGCTTCCCCGATCAGCTGTCGGGCCAGTCGCCGACGATCCGCCGCGCGGATGTTTCGGGCCGGACGGTCTATCGCCTGCGGGTCGGCTCGCTGTCGCGGGAAGAGGCGCAGAGCATGTGTTCCCAGCTGCAATCGGCTGGCGGCCAGTGCTTCGTGGCCCGCAACTGAGCCGCCTCAAACGGGCAGCATTTGCTGCGTCCCCAGCTTTTCACGAGGATCGCCTCGTGATTCGGGCCTTCGCCTTGACCGGGCGGAGGCCTTTTCTTTACCCCTGACGCATGTCGTCGCGTGCAGTCATCTTTGGCGTTTCCGGACTGGCCTTGACCGATGCCGAGCGGGATTTCTTCCGCGACGTGCGGCCATGGGGTTTCATCCTGTTCAAGCGCAACACGGAAAGTCCGGCGCAGGTCGCCGCGCTGACGGCAGCGCTGCGCGAGAGCGTCGGCTGGCATGCGCCCATCCTGATCGATCAGGAGGGTGGCCGCGTGCAGCGCATGGGACCGCCGAACTGGCCGAAATACGCGGCAGCGCGCGCGTTCCTTGCGATCAATGATCCCATTTCGCAGCGCGAGCTTGTGCGGTTGTCCGCCCGGCTGATGGCGCATGATCTGCAAGCGGTCGGCATCGATGTCGACTGCCTGCCGGTGCTCGATGTGCCAGTGGCAGGCGCCCACAACGTCATTGGCGACCGCGCCTATGCGCATGAGCCTGATCTGGTGGCCAGGCTCGGGCGCGCGGCGGCCGAAGGCTTGCTGGCAGGCGGCGTGTTGCCTGTGGTCAAGCACATCCCCGGCCACGGCCGCGGCATGGCGGACAGCCATCACAATCTGCCGGTGGTGGATGCGCCGCTGGCAGAGCTGGAAGCGCATGACTTCCGGCCTTTCTGTCATCTGGCCGACATGCCCATGGCCATGACGGCGCATGTCGTCTTCACCGTGCTCGACGCCAAGCAGCCTGCCACAGTCTCGCGCAAAGTCATTCGTGACGTGATGCGTGGCCATATCGGCTTTGACGGGCTCATCATGACCGATGATCTCTCGATGAAGGCACTCAGTGGCACATTGGCCGAGCGGGCAACGGCATCCTTGCGGGCAGGTTGCGATGTCGTGCTGCATTGCAGCGGCATCCTGCCGGACATGGCGCAGGTGGCGGCGGTCACGCCGCTGTTGCGCGGGCAAGCGAAGGTGCGTGCGAAAGCCGCCCTCGCACGTATCCGCCATTTGCCTGAACCGCTCGATGTGTCTGCGACGCGGAACCTTGTCGAGCAGGCGCTGGCGCAGGCCTTGTCCACCGAGGCTGGGCTGGCGCCGGACCCCACTGCCTATGCCAACCTTGCACAAGCACGAACATGAGCGGATTCTGGTGGCCATGGAGCGAATCACCTGATGGCACGTGAGTTGCCCTTCGAGGAGATGGACAAGACCGAGCGCGGCGTCAGCGAACCCGCGCTGCTGGTCGATGTCGATGGCTATGAGGGACCGCTTGACCTGCTGCTTGATCTGGCACGTCGCCAGAAGGTCGATCTGGCCCGCATCTCGATCCTGGCGCTCGCCGAGCAATATCTCGCCTTCATCGAGCAGGCGCGCGAATTGCGGCTTGAGCTTGCCGCCGACTATCTGGTGATGGCCGCATGGCTGGCCTATCTCAAATCGAGGCTTTTGCTGCCTGATCCGCCCAAGGGCGAGGAGCCCTCCGCGGCTGATCTTGCCACCGCGCTGGCCCTGCGCTTGAAGCGGCTGGAAGCGATGCGCGAGGCTGCGCGTCGTCTGGCCAGCCGCGACCGTTTGGGCCGCGATGTGTTTGCCCGTGGCGCGCCGGAAGCGGTTGTCACCAACAGCCAGCCACTCTGGGAGGCGCAGCTCTATGACTTGCTGAGTGCCTATGCCCAGCAGCGCGTCAAGAAAGTTCAGTCGCATGTCACCATGGCGCGCCGCACGGTCTGGTCTTTGGCCGAGGCGCGCGATGCACTGCAACGGCTGGTCGGGCTGGCGGGCGAATGGACGGCGGTTGATGCCTTCCTGATGCGCTATGCTGCCGAGCCGCAGATGCGCGCGACCATTCGGGCCTCGTCCTTCTCCGCCACGCTCGAAATGGTGCGCGAGGGTCTGGTCGAGCTGCGGCAGGACCGTGCTTTTGCCCCGCTTTACCTTCGCCGGAAGGCGGACGAGACGCCGCCGCCCATGCTGGCGGCTGAGTAAGGGACTTTTGATGATGCAGCTGGCCACCAAGACAATCTTGCAGGATCAGGATCACGGCTCTGATGCCGCGCGCACCGAGCTGGCGCGCCGCATCACAGAGGCGCTGCTGTTTGCCTCGGCCGCACCGGTATCAACCGCCGATCTGGCGAAATCCTGCCCGGCAGACGTCGATATGGTCGCTGTTCTGGTGGATCTGGAGGCGGCCTATGCCGGGCGCGGGATCAATCTGGTGCAGGTGGCCGGAAAATGGGCTTTCCGCACCGCGAGCGACCTTGGCTATCTGCTGCAGCGCGATGTCGAGGAGCCCAAGCGCCTGTCGCGTGCTGCGCTGGAGACGCTGGCGATCATTGCCTATCATCAGCCAGCCACCCGCGCCGAAATCGAGGAAATCCGGGGTGTTGCCACCGCCAAGGGCACGCTCGACACGCTGATGGAGACAGGCTGGGTGCGCCTGCGCGGCCGCCGCCGCACACCGGGCCGACCCGTGACCTATGGCACAACCGCTGGTTTTCTCGATCATTTTTCGCTGGAACGCATCGATGATCTGCCCGGTCTCGACGAGTTGAAAGGGTCCGGTTTCATCGAAGGGCAACTGTCGAAAAGCCTTTCCGTGCCGGTTCCCAATGATGATCCGGACCTGCGCGAGGACGAGGACCCGCTCGAAGACATGTTCGGGCCGCTTGACGCGGGCGATCCCGAGCCGCACAGCACCGGGCAATAGCACGCGATGCGCGCGTAGCTTCGGAGCAGATTGTGGCGGACGGGCAGGCGGTTTCACGCTGGCTAGGATGGGGCAGGCGCGGCACGGCTGGCGCCTCCATTCCCGTCACGCTTGGCTTTGATGGTGTCAGCCAGCGCTTTGGCGCGTTGCAGGCGCTCAGTGACTTCTCGCTGACCGTGAAGCCTGGCGAGATCGTTGCTCTGTTGGGGCAATCCGGCTGCGGAAAGACCACGCTGCTCAGGCTGGCGGCAGGTGTGGAGCGGCCCAGCGCCGGGCGCGTGCTGCTGGAAGGGCGTGACGTTTCCGACCCCAGCCATTTCGTCGAGCCAGAAGACCGAGGTGTCGGCCTTGTGTTTCAGGATTACGCACTGTTTCCGCATCTGAGCGTGCTGGCCAATGTGCGCTTCGGACTGCGCGGGCTGGATGATCGCACAGCGGATTCGGTGGCCCTGCGGGCGCTGGAGCGTGTGGGTCTGGGTGCACTGGCGCAGGCCTATCCGCATATGCTCTCAGGCGGCGAGCAGCAGCGCGTCGCACTGGCGCGTGCGGTCGCACCACGCCCTGGCGTGCTGCTGATGGACGAGCCGTTCTCGAATCTCGACCGGCGGTTGCGCGATGTCGTGCGCGACGAGACCGTGGCGCTGCTGAACGAGACAGGCGCCACCGCCATGGTGGTGACGCACGACCCCGAAGACGCGATGCGCATCGCCGACCGCGTGGTGCTGATGCGGCAGGGCCGGATCGTGCAGGTGGGCACGGCGGAAGAGCTCTACAGCCACCCCGCCAGCCTTTTTGCCGCCCGGTTCTTCTGCGATTTCGCCGAGATTGCAGGCGTGGTGAAGAACAGCGCTGTCGACACGCCGGTTGGGCGTTTTGGTGCTGCCGGGCTGGGCGAGGGGGCTGCCGCGATCGTTTGCCTCAGGCCACAAGCCATTCGTTTGCGACCGGCCGGGTTTTGCCTGCCAGCGCGTGTCCTGTCGCGCCGCTTCATGGGTGAGGTCGACGAAATCAGCCTCGCTGTGTCAGGTCTGGAGACGCCTTTGCGGGCGCGCATCCCGGAAGCGGGAACAATTGTTGCCGGTTCCGACGTCGGGATCGACATTCGGCCTGAGGAAGTTCTTGTGTTCCCGGCGGTGGACACATAGTTTCCGGCGCAATCGCCCTTCATTGTCGGGCGTCTTTTTGGAGTGTGAGACATGGGTGGCGTGAGCATCTGGCACTGGGTTGTCGTCGGCATCGTGGTCATGCTGCTGTTCGGGCGCGGCAAGGTCTCCGAGCTGATGGGCGATGTCGCCAAGGGCATCAAGTCCTTCAAGAAGGGCATGGCCGAGGAAGAGACACCGCAAACTGCCGTCAACGAGGCCGGCAAGGTCATCGATCAGGCCGCCAACACGGCAGCCGGCGTCAAGGCCGAGGCCGAGAAGAAGGTCTGAGTCCACAGGGCCTCATCAGGACCGGCGCGCCAAGATGCTTTCAAGAAGCAAGATGCTTTCAAGAAGCAAGATGCGTTCGAGACGAATGATGCGCGCGAGAGGAAAGCTGGCAGATGTTTGACATCGCCTGGAGCGAACTGATGGTCGTCGGTGCGGTTGCGCTTGTCGTGATCGGGCCGAAAGACCTGCCAAAGGCGCTGCGCACGGTGGGCGAGGCGGTGGGCAAGGTGCGCCGCATGGCAACCGAGTTCCAGGGCCAGTTCAACGACGCCATGCGCGAGGCCGAGCTGCACGACCTGAAAAAGCAGGTCGAGGATGTCGGCGGTTCGGTGAAAGCGGCAACCAACGTCGATTTCAACCCGATCCAGACCATCCGAGACGAAATCAAGGGCGCGGCTGGCCCCCTCAATGCCGAGGCCGAGGCAAAGGCTGCCGCTGACGCCAAGGTCGATGCCGCTCATATGGCCGCGACCGAGGCCAAGCTGAACGCGATCCCCATGCCGGACGCTGTGCCTGCGCCCAGCTTCCCGGCTGTTGAGGCTGCCGCAGCTGAGCCGCCTGTCAAGACGCCGCGCAAGCGCAAGGCCAAGGCTGAAGTCACCGATGGGAACGCGGCGTGACGGATCTGAAGATCGAAGGGCCGAAGGCTGCTGAACTGGACGAGGTCGAGGCCTCGCGCGCGCCGCTGATCGAGCATCTGATCGAGCTGCGCTCGCGGCTGATCGTCTCGATGGTCGCCTTCATGGTGCTGTTTTTCCTGTGCTTTGCCGGGGCCAAATACATCTACAACACGCTGGTGCTGCCTTATGTCTGGGCGGCCGGCGGGCCTGAAAAGGCCAAGCTGATCTACACCGCGCCGCTGGAATATCTTTTCACGCAGATCAAGATCGCGGCGTTTGGCGCAGGTTTCTTCGCCT
>JAYWHQ010000052.1:0-1734 GCA_043777655.1 Allobosea sp.
CGTGTCCGCGACATCGTGGCCAAGCGCGGCAACACCATCACCGTGCTGGCCGATGATGAAAAGGCACGTTGGATCAAGGCGACCGAGCCTGTCTACGGCGCCTGGATCGAGCAGATGAAGGCCAAGAACATTGATGGCACCAAGTTGATCGAGGCGGCCCGCGCGCTCGTTGCCAAATATGACAAGGCGGCTTGACCGGCGCAAAAGCGCCAGTTCAAGCTCATGCATCTGCCGTCGGGACTGGCGGCAGATGCGATGCTTCAGGGGGACTGAATGACACAACCGGAGCTGCCGGTGGAAGCCGGTGGCATGCGTCAGTGCGTGCCTGACGGGCTTGAACGCGCCACCGGGATCATCGCCATTCTGGGCGGGCTGCTCGCGCTGGCTGTCGCGCTGCTCGTCACCGCCAGCGTGATGTTGCGCTGGCTGTTCAACGCCCCCATCGATGGCGATTTTGAGTATGTGAAAATGGCGACCGCCGTCGCCGTCTTTGCCTATCTGCCCTATGCGCAGGCCAGGCGCGGCAACATCATGGTCGATACGTTCACGAACTGGCTCGGACGCCGCACCAATGCGCGCATCGATGCCTTCTGGGACATGGCCTATGCAGGCGCCATGGGCTTCTGCGCCTGGGCGCTGGTCAATGGCACACTCGATGCGATCAAGAGCGGCGAAACCACGATGCAGCGACAGTTGCTGCTCTGGCCAAGCATCGCGCTGGCCGCGGCACTGTGCGCACTGCTGGCGCTGACCGCGATCCTCAGCGCCTTGCGGCTCGTGCGCGCAAGCCGGTCGGGCGCAGCTTGATGAGCGGCACCATGGTTGCCTTGCTGGGCTTCGGGCTGATGCTGCTGCTGATTGCGGCGCGCGCGCCCATCGGCCTGTCGATGCTGCTGGTGGGTGCTGGCGGCTATATCCATCTGTCGAGCGGCCAGGCGCTGTTCGCCTACATGAAGACCAACTCCTATCACCAGTTCGCGAACTACACGCTGTCGGTCATTCCGCTTTTCATCCTGATGGGTGCGCTGGCCGAGCGCGCGGGCATTGCCGGCGCGCTGTTCAAGGCAGCCGAGCGCGCCTTCGGCAATTTCCGTGGTGGGCTCGCCATGGCGGTCATCGGCGCCTGCACGGCCTTTGGCGCGATCTGCGGCTCGTCTGTTGCCACCACCGCCACCTTTGGCCGGGCCGCGCTGCCGGAGCTTTTGCGGCACCGATATGATGGCGGGCTGGCGACCGGCACCATCGCCGTTGGCGGCACGCTCGGCATTCTCATTCCGCCGTCGGTCATCCTCGTGGTCTATGCCATCACCACCGAGCAGAACATCGCCAAGCTGTTTCAGGCGGCACTTGTCCCCGGCCTGCTTGCAGCTGTGTTTTACTGCCTGACGATTGCCTGGGTGGTGCGCCGCAACCCGGAGCTTGCGCCGATGACAGAGCCGGTCATCGTGGAGAAAACGCCACAACCGCGCTGGCCGAAGTGGCTCTCCGGCATCCTGCTGGCAGGACTGGCCGCACAGGCCATGCGCGGCGGGCTGGACTGGGACAATGCGGCCTATCTCGCCATTCCCGCCATCCTGATCGCCATCATCGATGTCACGGTGATGCCAGCCATTCTGGTCGCGGTCGTGGTTGTGGGCGGGATATATGGGGGCATCTTCACGCCGACCGAAGGTGCAGCCGTGGGTGCCATCACCATGCTGCTGATCGGCTTGGCCAAGGGCACACTCAGTGGCA
>JAYWHQ010000053.1:0-5745 GCA_043777655.1 Allobosea sp.
TCGTGGGCGCCCTCGATCAGGCCGGGAATATCGGCCAGCACGAATTCACGGTCATCCACGCGCACGACGCCGAGACCCGGATGCAAGGTGGTGAATGGGTAGTCTGCAATCTTGGGGCGCGCCGCGCTGACCGCGGCCAGAAAAGTCGATTTCCCGGCATTGGGCAGACCGACAAGGCCAGCATCGGCAATCAGCTTCAGCCGCATCCAGATCCAGCGTTCCTCACCCGGTAGCCCGGGATTCGCGCGCTTGGGGGCCTGGTTGGTCGAGGTCTTGAAATGCGAGTTGCCAAAGCCGCCATTGCCACCGCGGCAGAGCTCGAAGGTCTGGCCCGGCTTGGTCATGTCGGCAATGAGTGTCTCGCCATCCTCTTCGAAAATCTGCGTGCCGGGCGGCACTTTCAGCACGATATCATCGCTGCGTGCGCCGGCGCGATCCTTGCCCATGCCGTGCTCGCCGGTGCGGGCCTTGAAGTGCTGGCGGTAGCGATAGTCGATCAGCGTGTTGAGGCCGTCGACGCATTCGATGACGATGTCGCCGCCGCGACCGCCATCTCCGCCATTGGGGCCACCAAACTCGATGAACTTTTCGCGGCGGAACGAGACACAGCCCGCGCCGCCGTCACCGGCCTTCACATAGATTTTTGCTTCGTCGAGAAATTTCATGCCTGTCACTAACCCCGTGGCCGGATCGGGGCAAGTTTGGCGTGGTCTCGGATCGATGGATCAGCGCGGCGGGCGGCGTCCGAACACCAGATCGACCGTGCCAAGCGGCACGCCCAGCTTTGAGACAATGGCGCGGTTGACGATCACGCCTTTCGTATCGCGCTCGATCACATCCTCGAACCGCACGCGGATGGTGCCGCTGCCGGTCGCGACATCGGCCTCGTAGCCCAGCCGCACGATGGGGCCATCCTGCACGACGGTGGCGGGGCCAATCACGTCTTCGCGTGTGCCGGTATAGGAGGTGGGCCCGGTGCGGGTGATGACCCAGGTCTTCACGTCGCGCTCGCCATCGGCATAGGCGAACTCTTCGCGCAGCGTCAGCGTTTTGCCGCGCAAGGTGCCATCCAGCACCACGGTGAAAGGCCGCGTGGAGCCGGTGATGCTGTTGGTAAACACGCCTTTGGCATAGGTGCGGCCACGCAGGTCACGCTCCAGAATGACATCGCACGCCTCCCTGCTCGCCATCGAGGCGGGCACAGTCGCACAGGCCGAGACGCCAACAGCCAGCAGGCCTGCCAGGCAAAGACGGCGTGACATCGTGGAAGCAATCATGGCGTCTGGCTCTTTCAGCGGCGCCCACGACAGGGCGGGGCGCCACTGAAAGGACAGGTCAGCTCAGTTTACGCCGGGCAGGGCGTGCCGGACCACTCGGGCGTCTCTTCGCCAGCCGCTGCGGCCTCTGGAGATGCAGGCGCAGATGCCTGCCCCGCCCAGCCACTCTGACTCCAGTTCTTCAACGCCGCCCAGGTGGAGCGATCCAGCCGGAACTGGTCGCTCGGATACAGCCCGCCGCGTGCCGCGAGGGCGCGCAGCACCGAGCCCTCATGCCTGAAGCCGGACTTTTCCAGCACGCGGCGCGAGCCCGGATTGATGACGCGCGCATGCGCCTCGACGGCGGGTGTCTCCAGCAGCGTGAACACGGCATCGACCATGGCCTGCACGGCTTGCGTGCCATAACCCTTGTTCCAGTGGGGTGAGCCCAGCCAGTAGCCCAATGTGGGCACATCCGCCTCGCCCGGATGGGCGCTGACCATGCCGATCAGATCGTTGGGGCGCCCCTTCAGCGTCACGGCCAGCACGAGGTGCTCGCCTGTGGCGTTGCCCTTGCGCATCGCGAATATGGCGGGCTCGGCGCTTTCCGGTGGATAGGGATGGGGCACATTCGCCGTCATTTCCGCGACGGCTTTTTCGCCTGCCTGACGGATGATCGCGCTTGCATCGGAAATCCGGGGCCAGCGCAGCCAGAGGCTGCGTGTTTCGAGCCGGAACACATCGTCGCGTGTCAGATCAGGGAACATGGGGTCTCTCCGATAGGCCAAAAGAAAACGGGGGAGATGGTTGCTCCACCTCCCCCGTCATCCTGATCTTCCGGGAAACCCTTGATGGGCTGGTCTTCCCTGCGATCGACTGGTTCGATGGAACCAGCGGATCGGGGAAAACCTAATCCGCTGTTTTATTCTGCGGCCGCTTGGGCCGGGACGACCGTTACGTAAGCTCGGCCAAGTTTCGTCAGGAAGCGGACGCGACCGGCGGCTTTCGCAAACAGCGTGTGATCTTTGCCCATGCCGACATTGGCACCGGGATGCCACTTGGTGCCGCGCTGACGAATCAGAATGTTGCCAGGCACGACGGCCTGGTCGCCGAAGCGCTTGACGCCCAGACGCTTGCTTTCGGAATCGCGACCGTTGCGCGATGAACCGCCTGCTTTTTTATGAGCCATGACAGATGCCCTCGAATTTCATGTGACGTGTGTAAATCGGATTCGTGAAAAAAGCTACCGGCGCGGCGGCTTGAGCTTTCGCTCAGGCTTGCCGCGCCTGCAAACTCAGAGGTCGTTGTTCCTCAAAGGTCTTTGCCCGAAGCGAGCTCGGCCTGATCGGCCTTGGCGCGCGGCGGCTTGCCATCGAGCAGTTCCTGCGCCTGCACAACCCACTCTTCGCGGGTGGCGCGGCCACGCAGGGCGAGCTCCTCGTCCCACTTGGCGACATCGGCCTCAGACCAGGCAGCGATCTCGTTCCAGGTCTGGATGCCGGCAGCGCGCAGCTTCTTCTCGATGGTCGGGCCGATGCCCGAGATCAGCGAGAGGTTGGAAGCGTCGAGGCCGGTCGAGGCGGCGGCAGCAACCTTCTTGGCGGGCTTGGCAGCCACGACGGCGGCAGCACCGGCCACGAGAGCGGCAGCGGCAACACCCTTCTTCATTTCGGGCTTGGCGCCGCCCGTCAGAATGTCGGTGATGCGGATGACGGTGAGCTCGGCGCGGAAGCCGCGCTTGCGCTTCGAGTTCTGGCGACGGCGCTTCTTGAAGGCGATGACCTTCTCGCCGCGCGTCTGCTCGACGATCTCGCCAGCAACGGTCACGTCTGACAGGAACGGCGCGCCGATCTGGATGTCGGCACCGTTGGTGAGCATGAGAACGTGATCGAAAGCGACCGTGTCGCCGGCATTGCCGACAATCTTGGCCATGGTGAGCTGGTCGTTGGCTGAGACGCGAAACTGCTTCCCGCCTGACTTAATGACTGCGAACATCTCTTTTCTCCGTGTTCGGCCCCGGCCGCTTTCCATGTCCCGAAGGACTGGCGCGACCAGCTTTTTGGGCAGTCGTTGCACATGGGGTGGGGTTTCTGGCGGCAGTGCCTGGGGCAAAAGCCCTCAAGGCGAACAGCCAAAAGCCATCCGGCGCAGGTTTCCCCACGCCGGACTGAGGCTCAATAGGGGAAGAGGGGGGTGGGCGTCAAGGAGCGGGGGCGTCTCGAGGTTTCCAGGAGCTGTCGCGGCCAGACAGGAGTGCCCTGTGCAACAAGTTCAATGTATCTAATTCCTGTAACCAGAAATCCACATTCTTTCGAACGGGCTTCCGTCTGGCTCGCCGCAGCCATGCGGTTTCGAGTTCTTCACCGCCTCGCCGCGCGCGGCCAAACCCGCACTGTGCATCTTCGCCACACGTAAGCTAAGGCCTTGGCTGTGGCAGGGTCTGATCCGGGGCTCGCTTTGCGAAGAGGCTCGTCGCCATCGCGCGGACGATGACTTGCGACAGGCAATCATGGCCATTTTCATTGATCTGGAATTTGTCGATCGGCGAGGCCATGGTTGCTTGGATCCGGTCAACCAGCTCTTCGGCCTCATAACGGCCGACGCGCAGCACTTGTTCCTCCGCCGTTGTCTGTTCGATGATTTTCCGGAAGGACTGGTAGCTTCCGTTGTTTCTCAAGCCACGCTGGTAATGCAAGCCAATCATCACAAGATCGGCATTGTGCTTGCGCAACCAGTGGATTGTTTTTGTAAGCGTGGTTTTGAATTCATGGATTGGAATTTGCGCCATCGCATCAAATGTCCCGACCTGCCACAGCACGAGGCTGGGCTCGTTCAGCGCGACCTCAAACTTGATACGTTCTGCCGAACGCGCAGCGAGCTCTCCTGACACGCTGCGGTCAACCACCTCGACGTCGAGCCCCTTGACGGTCGTTTCGAGGTAATTCTCGATCAGCAAAGAATAGTCCCTGTTGGGCCCGCGGCTGTTTACGGTGGTGGCGCCGATTGTCAGGATCTTGATTTTGCTGCCAGTGCCGAGGGCCCGGGCTACGTTTGGCAGCGGATAAACAGCTTCCAGCATGCCGGCTGGCGGCTTGAATTCAGCGCAGCCCATGGGCCGTGGCAGCGCAACTTGGGCTTGGGCGTGGCCAGGAACGAGGGCCAAGCAGCCCGAAATGATGCCTAGCCACCGCGCCAGCCCAATTGCAGATGTTCTCTTCATCCCCGATCTGCCCTGACCCTGTCGCGCCATTCAGAAAGCCATGCTGTCAAACCCAGCATCAGAAATCCAGTGATGATAAGCACTGAGTCCAGAATGATACCACCTTGCAGGGCATAGCGCACGATCTGCGCCGCCAGGCTGAGCAGCGAGCCCACACAAAAGACATTCAGCGAGTTGCGTCCAAGCATGGACAGCCCCTCCGCCATCCGTGGCAGCAAGCGCAGCAGATAGGGGAACAGCAGAGACACGATTGCAACCAGCGCCAGAAATTGGACCAGGCGCATCGGGGTGACATAGGTCTTGCTGATAAGGAACAGCAGTTTCGGCTCCGGAACGACGCTCAGATCCGGCCACCAGCCAGACCAGACCACCCACGTGCCGATGGCGAGGACAGGCACTGACAGAACGCGCAGCCAAAGGAGCTGGCGCCGCACAAATTTGCCCAGCCCCTCATCGCGGGCAAGGACAAAACCAAGAACGAAAACAAGTTGCCAGCACAACGGGTTGAAGAACCACTCGCCGTTCGCGGGCCATGTCCGGAAGTTGATCTGGAAACAGAGGGCAAGCGCATAGATCGTGAGCGAAATCGGCAGGAGCCAAAGTGGTATCTTGGCGTTGATGAGGCCGACAAGAGGCGCAGCCAGCATCAACATCACGTAAAGCGGAAGAATGTCGAAATAACCAAGCTGGTGCGTGAGGAAGACCAGGCCGATATGTGCATTCACAGGATTGCTGAAAACCTCTGCGGCATTATGCCATTCGAGAATCAGTGTATTTTCCAGCAAATTTGCCGCCACGGCCAGCATGGCAAGAGCCACACTCATCGTCAGCAGATGTGCTGCATAAAGCGTAATCGCACGCGCGCTGAGCCTGTAGAGCTGTTGAGTGACAGGCAGTGTTTTGCCCGTGCCGTTGAGCATCAGACACAAGCCCCACCCGGCCAGGAAAACGAAGAGATCGGCCGAATCCGACATCAGCACGTTGCGATGCGTGAAACGATCAAAATAGATGCCGGGTATATGATTGATGTAGATCGTCAGCAGTGCAAAGCCACGCCAGAAATCGATAGCATTGGGACAGCGCACCATTGGCTCAGGAAATCACGGCGCCGCAACAGGGATTTTTGCGTTTGCTCACGGTGCTGCACCTGCCAACGAAGACGTATTCAAAAATGCACCTAGAACCATGATTCGTGCGATATGCTCTGCCATGCACCGGTATCCCTGATCATTCAGATGCAACTCGTCGCTGGACAATAGTTTCTGCCCT
>JAYWHQ010000054.1:0-5741 GCA_043777655.1 Allobosea sp.
GCGAAGGCTGGGCGCGCGGTGATATCGACAGTTGAGGGTCAAGCGACGACCGGGCGTCTCCATGCGGCGATGAACAGCCCGGTCACGATCAGCGCGATCCCGGACCATTGCAGCACGCCGGGGATTTCCCCTAGAATCGGGATCGCCAGCAAGGTGCCTGTCACCGGGATCATCGGTGGGAACCGACCGACGCGCGCAGCCCCCAGAACATGCGCGGCCCAACCCCAGATCCAAAGGCCGACAATGACGTTGAGCACGCCCTGATTGAATCCATGGGCGATCAGCACCCAAGCGGGTGCCACATCGAATCCACGGAAGAAGAACAGCGCATAGAAGGGCAGATAGGCCATCGACAGCACCGAGACGATGGCCGTGGCATGCAGGCCATCAACTTTCCAGCGCTGGATCAGCAGCGGATAGAATCCCCAGAGCAGGCCGACCCCCAGAAAGCACAGATCACCCCAGATGATCTGCGGCGTGGTGCTGGTGGAGCCTGCGATGGCGAGGCAGGTCAGTCCCGCCAGCACGGCGACAATGCCCAGCATGAGCTGGCGCGTCACGATGGCACCGAACATGGCGACAGAGCCGACAAGGCCAATCAGCGTCACCGTGCCAGGCCCTATGCTGGCACCATGCGCGGCGGGTGCCAGCGAGAGGCCGGTCAGCATCAGCCAGCTCATCGGCAGGCCGCTCATCAGCGTCAGCAGCAGCCCGCGTGGCCAGCCGACGCCAGCACAATCGCGAAAGCCACCGGCTTTCAGAAAGGTTGGCAACAGTAGAAGCCCTGCCACCGAAAAGCGCAACGCCAGAAGGTCATCTGGTGAAAGCCCGTTCAGAACCGCGTGGCGACTGATGACGAAATTGGCGCCATAGATCAGCACACACAGCCCCATGCCGAGGCTTGCCATGATCTGGGCGCGGGTCAGGGCAAGGTGGCTGGCATCCGTCATGCAAACTGTTTACCGCGCGCAGTCCCGATCCGCAGCGCGCCTGTCGCATGGCTGCCCGCGCTGATGGCACGCGCAGCCTCCAGTGAACCGTGCAAGCCGGACGATCAGCCAAGCGCCTTGATCGCGCCGCGACCGGCATAGATCGCTTGGCTGCCGAGCTCTTCTTCAATGCGGATCAGCTGGTTGTATTTCGCCAACCGGTCGGAGCGGGCAAGCGAGCCGGTCTTGATCTGCCCGCAATTGGTGGCAACCGCCAGATCGGCAATGGTGGTATCCTCGGTCTCGCCCGAACGATGCGACATCACGGCGGTGTAACCGGCACGATGCGCCATCTCCACCGTCGAAAGTGTCTCGGTCAGCGTGCCGATCTGGTTGACTTTGACGAGGATCGAATTGGCCGTGCCGCTCTTGATGCCCTGTGACAGGCGGGTGACATTGGTGACGAAGAGATCATCGCCCACCAGCTGGCACTTGGCGCCAACGGCATCCGTCAATAGCTTCCAGCCCTTCCAGTCATCCTCGGACATGCCATCTTCGATGGACAAGATCGGATAGGCTCCAACGAGCTTGGCGAGATAGGCAACCTGCTCCTCGATGGAGCGTGTCTTGCCTTCGCCCTCGTAATGATAGGCGTCCTTCTTGAACATCTCGGTCGCGGCACAATCCAGCGCCAGATAGACGTCCTTGCCCGGCTTGAAGCCTGCGCTCTCGATCGCCTTCATGCAGAAATCGAGCGCGCCCTCAGCCGATGGCAGGTTGGGTGCAAAGCCGCCCTCATCGCCGACATTGGTGTTATGACCTGCTGCCTTCAGCGCCGATTTCAGCGTGTGGAAGATTTCAGCGCCCCAGCGCACGGCTTCCGAGAGGGACGGCGCGCCCACCGGCATCACCATGAATTCCTGGAAGTCGATCGGGTTATCGGCATGCACGCCGCCATTGACGATGTTCATCATCGGGACAGGCAACACGCGGGCCTGCGTGCCACCGACATAGCGATAAAGCGGCAGGCCAGACGAGTCAGCCGCTGCCTTGGCCACAGCCATGGAGACGCCGAGGATTGCGTTGGCGCCAAGCTTCGCCTTGTTGGGCGTGCCATCCAGCGTCAGCATGGCCTCGTCAATGGCGACCTGATCTTCAGCATCCATGTCGATCAGTGCGTCGCCAATCACGGTGTTCACCGCTTCCACGGCCTTCAGCACGCCCTTGCCGAGATAACGCGTCTTGTCACCATCACGCAGCTCGACAGCCTCATGCGCACCGGTGGATGCACCTGACGGCACAGCCGCGCGGCCAAAAGAACCATCTTCCAGCGCCACATCGACCTCGACGGTCGGGTTGCCGCGCGAGTCGAGAATCTGGCGGGCTGAAATGCCGATGATCGCTGTCATGGGAGTTCCTCGTCTGGAAGGGGCCGGATAACACCACGAACGTGGTTGCTCGCGTCATAGAGAAGCTGCGGCACAAGGGGAAGACCCTCAGGTCGGACTTCTACGACTTTGGTCTATTAACAAGGCGTTAACCGCGTTCTGGTTACCTCAAGGCAACAAGACGTCGATTCCGACATCGCGGCACTGGGGGCCGGAAACATGACAATTGCTGCAAACGCGGCTTCCAAGAAGCGCGCGCCATTGGCCGGGCTGCCATTTTTCCGCATGAACATTCGAGCGCGCATGATCGCGCTGGTCCTTATGATGTGCGCGGCTGTTGGTGCGCTGGTCTGGATTGCGGGCAATCACATCGAGGCAGGGCTCATTGCGCGCAAACATGCCGAACTCAAGATGCATGTCGAGCTGGGCGTCTCGGCTGTTCAGGCCGAAGTGGCACGCGCCAAGCGCGGCGAGATCACTGTCGAGCAAGCCAAGAAGAATGCAATCGAGGCCGTGAGGCCATTGCGCTATGCGGGCGAGGAGTACTTCTTCGTCTACGACATGCGCGGATTTGGCGTGATGCATCCGTTCCTGAAGGGCTTTGAAGGTTCTGACAAGAGCGGGTTGCGCGACGAGAATGGCAAGCTGCTGATCCGTGAAATGATGGATGTCGTGCGCACCAGATCAGGCGGCATTGTCGAGTACCTCTGGAAAAAGCCGGGCACAACGGAACCGTCGCTGAAGGTGGCTTACGTTGCCGGCGTGCCGGAATGGCAATGGTTCATCGGCACCGGCGTCCACATCGAAGATATCGATGCCATGGTGACAGAAGCCCGTCGCAGTATGGCGATGGCAGGCGGCATTTCAGTGCTCCTGATCCTGCTGGCATCGCTGTTCTGGGCTGCCAGCATCGGGCGCCCTCTGAAGCGGCTTGAGCGATCGGTCGCGCGACTGGGTTCGGGCGAGCTTGATGCCAAGGTCGACGGCGTTGATCGCAGCGACGAGTTTGGCACCATTGCCCGCTCGGTCGCCGATGTGCGGATGCGCATGCGGGATCGTGCTGCTGATGAAAAAGCGATTGAAGACCTCAACCGGGCAGCACTTGAAGATGAGCGTAAACGTTTGACTTCAGACATGTCGGCGCATTTTGACGGGACGATCAGTTCCGTTTCCAGCTCGCTTCTGGCGGGTGTCGAGCAGCTTTCACAGACGGCTTCGCGGCTGCAGCATGCCTCGCACATGTCGGGCCAGAAAGCGGGCTCGGTCTCGCAGGCCAGCCAGTCCGTGCTGGACCAGATCCAGCATGTGGCTGCCGCCTCCCAGCAGATGGAATTTACTGTCAGCGAGATCAGCCGCCAATGTGCGCAAGCCAACGGTGTCGCAGGTCATGCCGCGCGTCTGGTCAAGGAAACGGCCGACTCGATTGGCACGCTCTCGACCTCGTCAGCCGACATCGGCAAGGTCGTGGCACTGATCCAGGCCATCGCTGAACAGACCAACCTGCTGGCCCTCAACGCCACCATCGAAGCCGCCCGCGCAGGCGAGGCCGGGCGTGGCTTTGCCGTGGTGGCAGCCGAGGTGAAGCAACTCGCCAGCCAGACCGGGCAGGCGACGGACGAAATCAGCCGCCGCATCGCGGCCATTCAAAGCGCAACCAGCACGGCAGTGGGCACCACGCGCGAGATCGAATCAACCATCAACCAGCTGAACGACATTGCCGGCCGCGTGGGCGAGACTGTCGACGAACAACTGGCGGCATCCGTCGAGATCAGCCGCTCCATGGCGGAGGCCGCGCGCCAGACGGCACTCGTCGTGGCCAACGTCACCGATGTGGCAGGCTCGGCGGAGGAAACCCGCAAGGTCAGCGACGATGTGGTGGCCGCAGCAGATGCCTTTGCAGCGGATGCCGGACGTCTCGAGACCGAAGCCAAGCGCTTCACAGCCTTCCTGGCGGCAGCTTGAGCCATGCGGCTGCAATGCAGGAAGCGCTGACAAAAAGGGTCGCGCCGCAGCTGCTCTTGCCCTAGAACGCGGGCTTGCACAGGAGCCCGCCATGACCCTAGACGCCGCCACGCTTCAGCTTGGCCAGACCACGAGCCTGCCGCAGTCACCGGAACAGGCGAGGCTCGACCGCGTGCCAAACCCGCACAAGGGCACGGATTATCTGGCGCGCTTCACCTGTCCCGAATTCACCTCGATCTGCCCGGTGACCGGCCAGCCGGATTTCGGCATTCTGGTGATTGATTGCCTGCCGGGTGACTGGCTGGTCGAGTCCAAATCGCTGAAGCTCTATCTCTCCAGCTTCCGCAACCACGGGGCCTTTCACGAGGATTGCACGGTTGGCATCGGCAAGACGCTTGTTGCGCTGCTCGATCCGCGCTGGTTCCGCATTGGTGGTTACTGGTATCCGCGCGGCGGCATCCCGATCGACGTGTTCTGGCAGACGGGCGAGCCGCCCAAGGGTCTCTGGCTGCCCGATCAAGGGGTCGCGCCCTATCGCGGACGCTGATCCTCGACCTTCAGCACATTGCCCGAGACATAGCCCACCAGCGCCGTCCCGACGGCGAGACAGACAAGCGTCGCCGCCATGCCGATGACGCTCAGGCCAAACCCGACAACCAGCGGGCCGATGGCATGGCCGAGAAACAGGGAGCAGGCAAAGAGCGCCATGGCCGAGCCGCGCACTGAGGGCGAGAGCTCTGTTGCGAGCGCCTGATAGGTGCCGTGCAGGAGGAAGAAACCAAAGCCCTGCAGGATGAACAGCGCAATGGCTGTCCACCACGGCAGGGGCAGCGTGAAGATCAGCATGGCTGCCGCCATGCACAGCCCGCCTGCAACCATCATGCGGCGCTGGCCGAGCCAGCCGACAAGCTGCGCCGTTGCCAAGCCGTAGATCAGGCCGCCAAGGCCCATGCCGGCGATGGCCAGGCCGGCTTCGCTTGCGCCAACGCCCGAGCGCTGCGCAAGAATTGCAGCAACATAGGGCGGCAGGCCAAAGACCAGCGAACCTTCCAGCACGACAAGCCCATAGAGCAACCTCGAACGAGGGTTCGCAAAAACGACGCCATAGCCTGCCAGCGCTCCCTTGAGGCTGAGTGGCTTGCGCTGTGCATCCGGGCGCGGTTTCAGTGCGACCTGCGCCAGCAAGGCAGCCAGCAGGGCCAGCATGGCGGCCATGAAGAACACTGACCGCCAGCCAAGATAGTCAGCCACAAGGCCTGAGCAGGCGGCGCCGGACATCTGGCCCACCAGCGTCAGCACCATGAAATGGCCAAGCGCGGCTTGCCGTCCGGCGACAGGCGCCCGATCACCGATGGCCGCCATGGCAACGGGTATGATGCCGCCAGCGACAACGCCGGTGATGCTGCGTGCCAGCGTCAGCAACTCGAAACTCGGCGCAAAAGCGGAGAGCACCGAGAACAGC
>JAYWHQ010000055.1:0-1728 GCA_043777655.1 Allobosea sp.
CAACCCGGCAACGCTGCAAGTTTCGGGTTTCATGGATTCCCACCCCAAAGGCTTTGGCTTGGTGCAGCGCGACCGTGACTATGGTTCCTTCCAGGACGACGAGCAGCGCTTTGAACTGCGACCGAGCGTCTGGAACGAACCGCTGGGCGAATGGGGGGCAGGCGCCGTCCAGCTGATCGAGATCCCGTCGGAATCGGAAGTAAATGACAATGTGATCTCTTACTGGAGGCCGCGCGCGCCGCTGCCTGCAGGCAGCGAAACGTCAATGGCCTTCCGGCAGAGCTGGTGCTGGCAGCCGCCCGAGCGCCCTCCCCTGGCAATCACCAGCCGGGTGCGCCAGGGCCGCGGCACGCAAGGCAGGCGCCGTCGCTATTTCGTCGATTTTACCGGTGACATTCTGGCAGATGCGTCGATTGTCACCTCAGCGAAGCCGATCCTGTCGGCCACGCCTGGCGTCATCCACAACCTCAGGCTCTGGCCTTACCCCGAACGCAAGACCATGCGTGTCTCGTTCGAGATGGACCCTGGGAATGAGGTTGTCTCCGAGCTGCGGCTCGTGCTGGACTCCGGCGGGCAGCCCGTCTCAGAAACATGGCTGAACCGATGGACGTCCTGAACCCTGCCGCGCCTGTGCAGGCCACTCCCGAAACCGTTTTGAAGCCGCTGGTTGTTGCAGCCACGCCGCAGGAAAACCGGCTGCCGATGCCGGCACAATCGTTCCGGCGCTTCACAGAGGCGGAAAGGCGCAAGCCCGTCGCCAGCATGACAAGCTGGAAAACGCTGCTTGCTCGCGTCTTCGTTTTTGGCGGCGCACTGGTCATCACCGCCTATGGCGCGTGGGAAATGTACCATGTCGTGTCGGTCAGCGGCACGACATTGCTGCAGTATCTCCTGCTCGTGCTGTTCACGGTCAACTTCTCCTGGATCGCGCTGGCTTTCACCAGCGGCCTGCTGGGTTTCATTGGACTGGCAAGCCGTTCGCAAGTCACTGATTTTGCGACCGCTCTGAGCAAGAAGACCGTCGTGGTCATGCCGGTCTACAACGAGTCGACGGCGCGCACGTTTGCAGCACTTGCGGCGATCCGTGAATCGGTCGAGGCGACCGGACTGGGCCAGCATTTCGACTATTTCGTCGTCTCCGACACGACCAATCCTGACATCTGGATTGCTGAGGAGCGCGCATTCCTCGCCTTGCGCGAGCGGCTGGGGCCAGAGGCACGCATCTACTACCGCCACCGCCCGAAAAACCACCACCGCAAGGCCGGCAACATTGCCGATTTCGTGACGCGCTGGGGCGGCCATTACGAGCACATGGTCGTGCTCGATGCCGACAGCCTGATGACCGGCACCTGCATCGTGAGGCTTGCTGCTGCGATGGAAGCCGACCCGGATGCCGGGATCATCCAGTCGCTGCCGCTCATCATCAACCGCAACACGCTGTTTGCCCGGCTCCAGCAGTTTGCAGCGCGTGTCTATGGCCCGGTGATCGCGACGGGCCTTGCCATCTGGTCTGGGCGTGATGGCAATTACTGGGGCCACAATGCGATCATTCGCACGAGGGCCTTTGCCGATCATTGCGGCCTGCCGGACCTGAAGGGCAAGCCGCCCTTTGGCGGCCACGTGCTCAGCCACGACTTTGTCGAGGCCGCCCTGATGCGCCGCGCCGGCTGGTCGGTTTACATGCTGCCCGACCTGACGGGCTCCTATGAGGAAAGCCCACCTTCGCTG
>JAYWHQ010000056.1:0-5723 GCA_043777655.1 Allobosea sp.
TTTGCTGCAGCCTCGGCATCCAGCGTCCGGTTCAGCGCCACAATGCCGCCAAAGGCCGAAACGGGATCACAGGCCAGCGCCTTTTCGTAGGCGGCGAGCAGCGTGTCGCCGGTTGCCACGCCGCAAGGGTTGGCATGCTTGACGATGACGCAGGCCGCCGGTCCTGCCGGGTCGAACTCCGCCACGCATTCAAAGGCGGCATCCGTGTCATTGATGTTGTTGTAGGAGAGCTGCTTGCCCTGCAGCTGGCGCGCTGTTGACACACCGGGCCGGTTCTCAGGGGTGCGATAGAAAGCCGCCTGCTGATGCGGGTTCTCGCCATAACGCATCACTTCGGTCAGCGCGCCGCCAACGGCTCGCCAGGCTGGCTGCGCCTCGCCAATGGCACCTGCGAACCAGTTGGAGATCGCTGCATCATAAGCCGCCGTGCGGGCATAAGCCTTCTGCGCCAGCGCGCGGCGCATGACCTGCGTGGTCGAGCCCTTGTGGGCAGTCAGGTCGGCCAGCACGGTCGCATAGTCGGCGATATCCACCACCACCGCCACATCATCATGGTTCTTGGCGGCTGCACGGATCATGGCCGGGCCGCCAATGTCGATGTTCTCGACGCAATCGGCAAAGGGTTTCCCAGCCGCCACCGTCGCCTCGAACGGGTAGAGATTGACCACAAGCAGGTCGATTGGACGAATGCCATGGGCGAGCATTGCCGCCTGGTGCTCTGGATGCTGGCGGATGGCGAGCAGGCCACCATGCACCATGGGGTGCAGGGTCTTCACCCGGCCATCCATCATTTCCGGAAAGCCGGTGAGATCGGCCACATCCAGAACGGGCAAGCCAGCCTCAGCCAGCGCCTTCGCGGTACCGCCGGTCGAGACCAGCTCGATGCCCATCTGGTGCAAGCTGCGGGCAAAATCGATGAGGCCCGTCTTGTCGGATACGGAAAGTAGCGCGCGTTCGACGCGGCG
The DNA here is from genome assembly GCA_043777655.1 of Allobosea sp. Classification (GTDB taxonomy): domain Bacteria; phylum Pseudomonadota; class Alphaproteobacteria; order Rhizobiales; family Beijerinckiaceae; genus Allobosea. The sequence goes on from JAYWHQ010000056.1 coordinate 966, forward strand.
AAGCTCGGTCGGCATCAGCAATTCCAGCTTTGTGCAGTGCAATGGTGCGGCGTGGCCCTAACATGAAGCACGTTGCCACGGGAAGACCCCGCGCGGCGTCGCCCTCAGACGAGCCGGTCGCCGCTCATCGAACTTGTGGACGGCGTGCGGCGTGGCGCCGTGCCAATACGGGCAAACCGCCAGATGACCGAGCTGGTGGTGGCCCCGTCAAAGCGGATGACCAACTGTTCGCGCCGCCGCAACCGGTCTGCCGACGCAAACAGCACACTCTCCTCGATGGTGACGCGATGGTCCGGGGCCTCGAAAGCCCAGGCCTCGCCCGAAGGCGTCAGTATCAGTGCGCCTGCCCCGTCCTGAACCAGACTGGCCTTGAGCGCCGGGTGCAGGTGAAACCGCAATTCGCAGGGCAGATCCGCTTCGCCGGAAAGCCGCACAACCTGGTCTTCGCCGGACAGGATCGCGCCATCGGCCGACAGTTCAAGCCTGCGATGATGGTCAATGCCGAAGCCCTTGCGATAGCCATCATGGCTCGCCTCAAGCAGCAAACCTTCGCGCCCCACATGGACGTCGCGCGGACCAGCCACAACCCGTCTTGTGCCCATCACTGTGCCAAAGCGGCTGCTGGAGCGCTCGCCGACAGCCAATGTCGAATGCGCGGCCGTCACACGGGCTGCCTGCAGCATGGCGGCTGTGCCGGCTCGCGGCACGCCGCAATTGATGACAAGACGCTGGCCATTGCTGGAAAACTCGAAGGCCAGCGTGCCGGCATGGGCTTGCGCTGAATGCGCGCGCGGCGGCGGCGGGCCTGTATCAACAATGGCGATGCTGTCGCCCGCTTCCATCCGGTCATAGCCGGAATAGGGCGCATGCTCGATGGCGCGGCCGCGCGCGTCGTCATAGGCCACGAGCGTGGCCAGCACATCGGCCTGCGTCAGCCCCATGCCATTGAAGAGCGCGAGATCCCCATCGGAATGCCGGAACAGCTTGAGATGCGGCATGATGCGGTCAACCGCCATCACCAGACCGCGCGGCACTTCCAGCCCGCGCGCGAGGCAGGTCTCGCGCAGTGGCAGGAGGTCCAGAAGCAGATCGATGAGCAGCGCCGGGTTGCGGCTGACATGGCCACCATCAGGCAGGATCTGGCGGTCCAGTTCTTTCGAAAGATCGATGCCTGCGCCTTCGCTGCGGCGCTCCAGTCCCTCCAGGCACAGGCAGGCGAGGGCAATCGCCGACAGGGCCTGAAGGCGTGGCAGACCCGTCAAGGGGCCGGCCAAGGCGCGGTCCAGCTGCTCGATCATCCGGCAGAGTTGGCGCAGATACCGATCATAAAAGCCGTGGTCCGCCCCTTCCAGCAGCAGGGGCGACTGTGCAAGCCACGACATCAGGCGACGCGCTGTCACGGCAGGCGAGGCGGCGACCGGTGTTCGATCATGCCGCGCGGCAATAAAATCCTCCACCAGGGCGCGCGCATTGGAGCGTGCAATCGCTGTATCGGCTGCCCGCAAATGGCGCAGCCAGGCAAAGCCGTAAAGCGCCTCTTCCCAGTCGGGACCCGGCGCATCTACTTCGAAAGGCGACTGGCCCTGGGTTGCAACCGTGCGGCCCGAAAAGGTGAAATAGCCTGCATAGATGTCCATCGCGACCGTCGGGTCCGATGTGCGGAGGTCATGCGGGGCAAACAGGAGGCGCGTGCCGTGCAGGCGTCCAAACGGCCAGAAATGGCGGCCGACAGCATAGGCATGGCCGCGCACGCGGCGCAAAGCCTTGCCCGCCGCATCACGTGCCAGTTCCCCCTTTTCAGACCCTGCACCCAAGCGCGCTATCCTGTCCGAAAGTGCCCGGTCATCGGTTGCCGATGACCGTCAATCCAAATCAACCAGCAGCAAGTCATAGCCTGACGAGACGGCAGGCGTAAAACCCTGCCCAGCCTGACAGGCGCGGGTTGTCCCCGGCAAGATGGAACGGCAACGCACGCAAGTCCCCCGCTGGCGTGATCGCTTCAGCGATGCCGCCAATCTCGGAAGGCAGCACAGGCTCGCGCCTGAAATCGGGATGAGCGGCCAGGAACGCCTCGATCTGGTCCTCGCCCTCCTCGCGCTCCAGCGAGCAGGTGCAATAGACCAGACGTCCGCCTGGCTTGGTCAGTTCACCAGCCTTGGCGAGCAGCTTGGCTTGCAGGACCACCAGCTTGGCGAGATCATTCTCGCCCTTGCTCCAGGCAACATCCGGATGGCGGCGGATGGTGCCAGTGGCGCTGCAGGGCGCATCGAGCAGCACAGCGTCAAACGGCTCGGCCAGAAAGGCCAGCGCATCCTTGGTGACGACCTTGGCGCTCAGCCCCATCCGTACCAGATTCTCACGCACGCGCTTCAGGCGCTGGCCGGAACGGTCGACCGCCGTCACATCGGCACCAGTCGCCGCAAGCTGCATCGTCTTGCCGCCGGGAGCCGCACACAGATCAACCGCGCGCTCGCCCGGCGTGACCTTCAGCAGCTTGGCTGGCAGGCTTGCGGATGCATCCTGCACCCACCAGGCTCCGGCCTCATAGCCCGGCAATTCGGCCAGTGCGGTGCGCCCGCGCAAGCGCAGCGAGCCCGTCGGCAGCACCAGCGCAACGAGCTGTTCCGGCCAGTCAGCCAGAGGCCCCGCCAATGTCAGGTCGAGCGGTGGCTCCTGCGCATGTGCGGTCGCAATCTGGGCGGCCACACCTGCGCCATAGGTTTTGACCCAGCGCGTCAGCAGCCAGTCCGGCGTGTCCTGCATGGGGTCGCTTTGTGCCAGCACAGCCGCGCGCTCACGTGTCAGACGGCGGAGCACGGCATTGGCAAGGCCCGCATAACGCAGGCTGCGGCCATCTTCGCTCAGCAGCCGGATCGCCAGATCGACGGCGGCATGGTCGGGCACATCCAGAAACAGGATTTGCGCCGCAGCCGTCGCCATCACCGCCTCGAACGGGCCGCCATGTGGCGGGCTGCCCTTGGCCAGCCGCTCGTCAATGGCGCGGCGGATGGTGCCGAAACGGCGGAAGGTGACAGTTGCGATGGCACGCGCCAGCGGCATGTCCTGCGCCAGGGCACCCACGCGCTTGTCATGGGCCCAGCGTTCGAGCGTGTCATCGAGCGCGGTGCGCGCCCGGATCACCTCGTCAACGGCAAAGGCAGCAAGCCTGCGCGCGGCAAGGCCCGGCACGTCATTGGCGGTTCCGCTATAGCTCTCAGACATTCTGAGCCACGCTGGAGATCATTTGGAGAGGCATCGTCATGCTGGTTCCAGTCAAGGTTCTTGGCGTTTGGACAAGACGCACGCTGAAGATCAGCATGTTTCCTGTGCTGCCTTTAGGCTTCTCTGCACAAAATGGCCATCCGAATGATGGTGAAGAGCGACATGTGACAATGCGCTCGACGGGTTGCACTCCACAGCCAGCGTCCGAAGGCGTAAGAGAAACGCAGAAACGTGGTTCAGCAGCAGGCAGGCAATGACGGACGACAAGGCAGCAGATCAGGCAAGCAGCCCAACAGAAGTGCAGGCAGAACCCCGCAAGCTCACGCCGGCTGCCGAACGCGCGCTGGCGGAGGCTGCCGAGCGTCGCGCCATCATTGATGCCAACGCCGCCAGTCTGACGACCGAGAAGGAAATTGCCGGTCGCGGCGGGCTGGAACCCGTTCGCTACAATGACTGGGAAATCAAAGGCATCGCCTCGGATTTCTGAGGCCGTCGGGCAGCGTCGATAAGCTCAACCAAACAGCCGGAACCGGCGTTTTGTTGGCTCCACCGCAGGAGCGGCAGCATCGGGCCCTGGATCGTCCGGCGCATGCGGCACCGGGAAAATCACCGGGGCGGCCGGGGCGTTTGAAACCGGAATGGTCGCGGTAACAGACGTGGGAACCTCAGGCATGAGCACAATCGGTGCCGTACCAGGCTCTTCCTGAACCGGCACAGTCGCAATGGCCGGAGCAGTCAGGACCTGGGTCCTGACGGGCGGCTCAGCGATATCAGCCATCACATCGTCGATCTGAACGGCTGAAGCGCCAAGGGTCGCTGGCGGCACGGTCCAGCGGAATGCATCCAGCCGCCCGCTGACGGGTGACACCGGCATCCAGCGGTCTGATACCACCCCATCGGCCACCCAGGCGGCATCATGCGGGGCGCGCGTGGCACGCGACAGCCATTCGCGCACCTTGCCGGCCGCACCATGCTCGGCTTCTTCAAGTTCTGCCATCAACAGACAGACCCGCATGCTCGCGCCGCCGGCCACCAATGGCAGAAGCACGCTGCGGGCCCGCGCAAAATCGCGGGCCGCGATTGCAGTCCCCGCAACGGCAAGCACGCCTTCAGGATCAGCAGGACGCAAGGCCAGCAGCGTCTCGGCGCGGCCCAGACGGTCCTGCGCGCTGTCACCCGGACGGGCCGCGATGTAAGCCGCCGCGACATCGGGATGAGGCGTATCCTTCCAGGCAGCCTCAAGCAGGCGCGCGGCCTTCTTGGTGTCACCGCGCTCAGCCAGCAACCGTCCTGCAATCGTGACGGCGGGCGTCAGGCCTGGCGCGAGCTTGACGGCTTCAAGGGCGGTGGCGAGCGCCTTGTCAGGCTCGGCCTGCCGCGAATCGACCGCTTCCGCTGCCAGCAGAACCGCGCGCTGGCGCTTGGCCTCGGCCTTGTCCGACAGGCGCAGCGCGGCGCGGCGTTCCACGGCGGTGCGGGCCGCTGCCCAGTCACCCGAGGTCGAATGGAAATCCAGCAGCGCATCATTGGCCCAGG
>JAYWHQ010000057.1:0-5707 GCA_043777655.1 Allobosea sp.
TTCTCGTTGCGCCTGATCTTTTCATTGCAGAAGTCAGAAACGCCGCACTTGTCTATCTGCGGAAAAAGGAGCTGACAGCCAACCAGGCGACGGCAATGCTGGCAACCATCGACAGCCTCATGGGAAGCTATTTCCCGATGCGCGATTTGTCAGAAAATGCCTGGGCAATGGCTGTTGAGCATGATCACTCTGCCTACGATTGCTTCTACATCGCGCTGGCCGTCAAACTCGACACAGTTCTCATTACAGCGGATGAGCGCATGATGCGAAAATTTGCCACCACCAAGCTGTCAGCCCGCTTGGTTCATGGGAGGGAATGGCGCCCATGAACCCCTTCGCCCTCACCGATGACCAGACCGCCATCCGCGAGATGGCGCAGGGCTTTGCCGCCGAGGCGCTCGCGCCCCATGCCGTGCGCTGGGATGAGGCGCGGCATTTCCCGGTTGAGGAAATGCGTGAGGCCGCAGCGCTGGGCATGGGCGGGGTCTATGTCAGCGAGGATGTGGGTGGTTCGGGCCTGTCGCGGCTGGATGCAGCGCTGATCTTCGAGGCGCTGGCCACGGGCTGCCCCACGGTTTCGGCCTATATCTCCATCCACAACATGTGTGCCTGGATGATCGACCGCTATGGCGCGCCCGAGCAGCGCCAGCGCTTCCTGCCGCAGCTTTGCACCATGGCGCATCTGGCGAGCTATTGCCTGACGGAGGCCGGCGCGGGCTCCGATGCTGCCGCGCTGAAAACGCGGGCGGTGCGCGATGGCGACCACTATGTGCTCAATGGCCAGAAGCAGTTCATTTCTGGCGCAGGCGTGGCGGACCTCTATGTCGTGATGGTGCGCACCGGCGCGGATGGCCCCTCCGGCATCTCGACACTGGTGGTCGAGAAGGATGCGCCGGGGCTTTCGTTCGGTGCCAACGAGAAGAAGATGGGCTGGAACGCCCAACCCACGCGGGCCGTTATCTTCGAGGATTGCCGCGTGCCGGTCGCCAACCGGCTGGGGCCGGAAGGCATCGGCTTCAAGATTGCCATGGCGGGGCTGGATGGCGGGCGGCTGAACATTGGCGCCTGCTCGCTGGGCGGCGCGCAGGCTGCACTCGACAAGGCGCTGACTTACGCTCAGGAGCGCAAGGCGTTCGGCTCCCGCATTGCGGATTTCCAGGCGCTGCAATTCAAGCTGGCCGATATGGCGACCGAACTCGAAGCGGCACGCAGCCTGCTCTGGCGGGCGGCGGCTGCGCTCGACGCCAAAACGCCGGATGCGACACGGCTTTGTGCAATGGCCAAGCGGGTCGCGACCGATACCGGGTTCGAGGTCGCCAACCATGCGCTGCAGATCCATGGCGGTTATGGCTATCTGGCCGATTACGGCATCGAGAAAATCGTGCGCGACCTGCGCGTCCACCAGATTCTCGAAGGCACCAACGAGATCATGCGCATGATTGTCGCGCGCGGCCTTGTGGGGCGGAGCGGGGGCAATTGAGATGGGTCAAGCGGCAAGTGTGCGCACGCGCTGCGCAATCTCTTCGCCGCGCAAACGGCGCGCAAGGCGCAGCTCATGCTCGGCCTGCAGGTTCATCCAGAGATCAGCTGTCGTGCCGAAAAACCGAGCTAGACGGAGTGCAGTGTCACCTGTGATTGCGCGCGTTCCAGCCACCAATCCCGCCACCCGGCTGACTGGCACATCAAGGTCGCGCGCCAGCCTGTTCTGGCTAATGCCAAGCGGCTTCATGAAATCCTCCAGCAGGATTTCGCCGGGATGGATCAAATCCAGCTCAGTGATAGTCAACGATTTCGACATCGAAAGCATCTCCCTTGTTCCAGCGGAAACAGATGCGCCACTGGTCGTTGATCCGGATGGAATGTTGTCCAGCCCTGTCACCGTGCAGCAATTCCAGACGATTTCCGGGCGGAATACGCAAATCGTCCAGCGATCTGGCGGCATGCAGCAACAACAGTTTACGTCGGGCAATCCGTTCAACCGATACAAAGGCCCTGGCAGGCCTGTCATCAAACAGCTGCTCCGTCGCTTTGCCGCGAAATGACCTGATCATCATCGCAAGATATTCCGTAAAAGGTATTCTGTCAATCAGAATGAATTGGAGACACTCATGACAACCATCGCATTCATCGGCCTCGGCAATATGGGTGGCCCCATGGCGGCCAACCTCGTCAAGGCAGGCCACTCTGTCACGGGCTTTGACCTGAGTGACGCCTCCTGCAAGGCGGCGAAGGCGGACGGCGTCGGCATTGCCAAATCCGTCAAGGATGCGGTGAACGATGCCGACATCGTCGTCACCATGCTGCCGGCGGGCAAGCATGTGCTCGGCGTCTGGGCTGATGTGGTGGCGGCCGCCAAGCCTGGCGCGCTCATCATCGATTCCTCCACCATCGATGTGGAAAGCGCCCGCAAGGCGCATGATCTGGCGGGCAAGGCCGGATATCTGACGCTGGATGCGCCGGTGTCCGGCGGCACGGGTGGGGCGAAAAACGCCACGCTCACTTTCATGTGCGGCGGCACGGACGATGCCTTTGCCGCAGCCAGACCTGTTCTGGAGACGATGGGCAAGAAGCTGGTGCATTGCGGCCCGGCAGGCAACGGCCAGGCTGCGAAGATCTGCAACAACATGATCCTTGGCATCTCGATGATCGCGGTGGGCGAGGCTTTTGTGCTGGGCGAGAAGCTCGGCCTGTCGCATCAGGCGCTGTTTGATGTGGCCTCGACCTCATCGGGCCAATGCTGGTCACTCACCACCTATTGCCCTGTGCCTGGCCCGGTGGCGACCTCACCCGCCAACAACGACTACAGGCCGGGCTTCGCGGCAGACCTGATGCTGAAGGACCTGAAACTTTCGCAGGATGCTGCCACGAGCGCGGAAGCCACCACGCCGCTGGGTGCCTATGCGACACAGCTCTATGAGTTGTTCGCGCAGAACGGCCATGGCGGCACGGATTTCTCCGGCATCATCAAGATGTTGCGTGGCGAGGACTAACGCGGCCTCAGATCAGCATGCGATAGGGCAGGAACGGCACCATTGTGCCCGTCTTCACATCGGTCATGTCTTCGGCAAGCTCCACCAGCCCGTCGGTGCGCGTCAGCGAGGTCAGCACGCCTGCGCCATCTCGCGGAAACTTGGCTGCTGTCACGTTCCCGTCCGCACCGCTGAGACTGACGCGGACATATTCGCGGCGGCCGGCCTTCTTGCGATAGTCAAAGCCCAGCGTCACCGGCAGGCGCCGCACCTGCTCTGGTGCCGCCCCCGACAATGCCAGCAGCAGCGGTCGCACGACAAAGGCAAAGGTGACGAAGGCCGCAACCGGATTGCCGGGCAGACCGATGAAGGCCGCCCCCTTGATGACACCCATCGCGACAGGACGGCCCGGCTTGATCGCGATGCGCCAGAACACCAGTGACCCCACGGACTCGACGGCTGCCTTGACGTGGTCTTCCTCGCCCGTGGAAACGCCGCCCGAGGTCAGGATCAGGTCATAGCTGGTGGCAGCGTCAGAAAGCGCGGCTGCAAGCGGGGCTGGATCGTCGCGCAGGATGCCGAGATCGGTGACAGCCGCCCCTGCCCTGCGCGCCAGCGCCACCAGCGCCACCCGGTTGGCATCATAGATCGCAGCGGGCGGAAGCGGCGCGCCCGGCTCGGCCAGTTCGTTGCCGGTTGAGAAGATCGCGACACGCGGTCTTGCCCGCACGCTCAGATGCGTGTGGCCAGTGGCTGCTGCCAGTGCCAGAGCCTGCGGCTGTAGCCACTGGCCGGCAGCCAGCGCAATGTCACCCGCCGCAATGTCCTCGCCCGGCAACCGGGCATTTGCCCCGCGCTTCAGGCCCGGCGGCAACACGGCGTGATCGCCAGAAAGCGTGACGTCTTCCTGCATGAAGACGGTGTCTGTGCCTTGAGGCATCGGCGCGCCGGTGAAAATGCGGATGGCAGCGCCCGGCACCTGAAGGCCTGTCGCATGCGCGCCTGCAGGCACACGACCGCGCAGTGGCAGACGGGTCTCGCCTAGCTGCGCCAGGTCATCGAAGCGCACGGCATAGCCATCCACTGCGGAATTGGCGAAAGGCGGCAGCGAGACTTGTGCCCGCACATCCGCTGCCAGAACCCGGCCATCCGCCTCGCCAAGTGATACCGTTTCGGTGGCAGCCAGCGGGGTGATGCGGCCCGCCATCAGCGCAGCCGCCTCTTCCACCGACATCAGCGGGCCACCAAAGGCAAAACAATCATCGCTGAGCTGCGCCATGGCGTTCAGCCTTCCGCTGCAAGCAGGGGCAGGAGCGCGGCCAGAGGCATGGCATGTGCCTGCACAAGATCGGCGATCGCCTCGATGTCATCCAGCCCGACAACGGGACGGGCAGCATCGGCGAATGCTGCATCCGACGCGACAGCGAAAATGCTGGCATTGCCCGGATGCAACGGCGGCTTGCCATTGGCCTGACGAAAAACCTCGATCTTGGCGTGTGGCGCGGTCTTGAAGCCTTCGACGATCACCAGATCAACCGGGGAAAGTTTTTGAAGCAGCGTTCCCAGCCTTGCCTCCGGCTCATCGCGCAATTCATGCATCAAGGCCCAGCGGCGGCCCGATGACACAAGTACCTCGGAGGCACCCGCCTGGCGGTGCTGGTGCGAATCCTTGCCCGGCACGTCGATGTCGAACGCATGATGTGCGTGCTTGAGTGTCGAGACACGGAAGCCCCGCGCGATCAGCACGGGAATGAGGCGCGCCAGCAGCGTGGTCTTGCCCGCGCCGCTCCAGCCTGCCAGTCCGATCACGCGTGTGGTGGTGTGGGGTTTCATCCGCATCGCTTGTCACAAAAGAAAACCGGGTGCTTTCGCACCCGGTCTTGATCCGGCATGACCCCTCCCAAGGTCAAGCGGTTCATGATGTCATGGCCGTTTATTCGGCTGCCTGAAGGCGACCGCCAGCAATATTGCCCTTGCTCATCTCGTCAGCAACCCAGAGCGAATGGTGCTCGCGCGCCCAGTTCAGATCGACCTCGCCGGAGCCCATGGCGTCAAAGGCGCCCTCCATACCGATGGAGCCGATGTAGATATGGGCCAGCATGGCTGCGACAAGCAGGGCTGACACAACACCATGGACCACATTCCAGAACTGCAGGTTGACCACACCGCCAGCGGTGTAGGGGAACAGCAGATAAATGCCCGACACTGACAGCGCCGCGCCACCGATGATGACTATCCAGAAAACAACTTTCTGGCCACCATTGAAGCGCCTGGCCTCCGGATGGCCCTTGCCGATGAGCCCGCCGCCGGCCTTGAACCATGCGATGTCACCCGCATTCGGGATGTTGTCCTTGACCCAGAGCGCAAACATCAGGACCAGACCCACCATGAAAGGCCAAGCCAGATAGTTGTGCGACCACTTGGCGGCAATCGACAGGTTGGTGAAGCCTTGCGGCCCGATCAGCGGCAACAGCACCGTCTTGCCGAAGGTGATGTTGAGGCCAGACAGCGCCAGAATGATGAAGCAACCTGCTGTCAGCCAATGCGTGAAGCGGTCGAGAGAGCCAAACCGGGTGATCGTGCGGCCCGAGGGACCGGCATCAATCCTGATCTTGCCACGCACGAGATAGAACGCAGTCAGCAGCGCCAGAATACCGAAGATCGCGACGGCGCCAATGGTCGTCATCGTGTTCTGGTGAAAGGCTCGCCATTCCTGCCCGCCCGGCTGGATCAGCGTG
>JAYWHQ010000058.1:0-5706 GCA_043777655.1 Allobosea sp.
ATGGTGTGTGATGAGATCGAGGAGTGCGGTGGGCATCCTGGCGTCACCGAAGACGGTCGCCCATTCTGCAAAGCTGAGATTGGTGGTGATGATGAGGGATGTCTTCTCGTAGAGCTGGCTGATCAGATGGAAGAGCAAAGCGCCACCGGACGCCGGGAATGGCAGATAGCCCAGTTCATCAAGGATGACGGCGTCGATCTGGGTGAGTTGTTTGCCGAGATTGCCAGCACGGCCTTGGGCCTTTTCCCGCTCCAGCAGATTGACCAGATCGACAGCGTTGTAAAAGCGCATGCGCTTGTCCTGGTGGATGCCAGCCACGCCCAGTGCAATGGCGAGATGGGTTTTGCCTGTGCCGGTTCCGCCGACGAGGATGAGATTGTGGGCTGTGTCGAGGTAACGCCCTTTGGCCAGTTCGCTGATATGGTGTGCCTCCAGCAGTGTCTCACTCCAGTCGAAGCCAGTCAGATCCCGGTGGGTTGGGGAAGTGGGCAGCTTTGAGTTGATAGCGCAAGCTACGGGCCTGACGATCAGCTTGTCCTGCATCCAGCTGTCGCAGCATGATGGCTTCGATGGAAAGCGTTTTACCGCGGGGCGCTTCTGCCTGCAGTTCGCGGCCTGCCATTGGCTGACCCTCGAGCAGGGCAACCTTCATGCCGCGCCGCCCTCGTCCGGGACCGGGCGGGCATTAAGCGCCTCGTCGAGGTAAACAAACCGCGCTGCGCTGCCCGGCGCAATCCGGCCATAGTCGGCCAGCCCCATCAGGGTTGCCGGATAAATACCCGCCATGCGCAGCGCCTCTTCGAGCGGCAGCCCAAGCAGGATCACGGCGTTGCGGACGCAGGACGCCATATCGATGTCCGCGCCGGCGAGCGTGCCGTCCGGCAGGGTCAATCGCCCGTTGGCGCGACGCACAGTCCTCCCGTGCAGCGAGAAAGCGTCGCCAGCGACGCCGACTGTCGACATTGCGTCGGTCACCAGGAACAGCCGTCCCGGACCACGTTTGGCCGCAAGGGCCAATCTGGCCGCCTCCGGATGCACATGAATGCCATCCGCGATGAGACCGCACCAGACATCACCGGCGGCGAGCGCGGCACCGACAAGACCGGGTTCGCGCCCGCCGAGCTGGCTCATCGCGTTGAACAGATGCGTCACTGCGCGCACCCCTGCATCGAAGGCTGCCCTCGCCATCGTATAGCTGGCGTCGCTGTGGCCTAGACTGACCACGATTCCAGCATCCACGAGGCGGCGGATTAAGGCGGGCGGCGCCTGTTCGGCGGCAACCGTCACCATCAAGGCGCCGACGCTGGCCTTTGCGTCGATCAGCCTCTCGACATCGGCCCCGGTCATCGCCCGCATCAGCGCCGGAGGATGGGCGCCCTTGCGGGCAGGGGCAAGATGTGGGCCCTCAAGGTGGAGCCCGATTGAGCCGACGACGGAATGTCGTGCCGCCGTCGCTGCGGCGATGGCGGCGGCGGTCGTCTCGTCTGTGTCGGTGATAAGTGTCGGAAGCAGGCCCGCAGTGCCGTAGCGTTGGTGTGCGCTGACGATCGTCGCGATCGCTTGCGGGGACGGCTCCTCATTGAAGAGCACGCCGCCACCGCCGTTCACCTGCAGATCGATGAAGCCGGGCGCAAGTACGCCAGCGCCGCAATCGACGAGTGGGCATCCGGCAGGCAGGTCGCCGCGATCGGCAAAGCCGACCACGCGCCCCTCCCGGACCAGCACGGCGCGATTGTCGAGGAAGCGCGTACCGTCAAAAAGCCGTGTGGCGGTGAAAGCGCGTAGCATCACATCGTCTCCGTGACTTTGGCGAGATTGGGAGGGCGGTCCGGATCGTATCCACGCAGGCGGCAGACAGTCTCGATCAGGCGGTAGTAGCTCAGGACCATTGCCAGGGGATCGAGATAACGGTGGCCGGTTGTCGCGACCGGCAGACAGCGCCCTGGTGCGGGCGAAGAGGCCGCCGTGATGACATTCGCGCCGGCGCGCACCATCCGTTCCAGGCCCTCGCGATTGATGGAGGCGGCCTCGTCTTCAGGTACAAAGGCAAATACCGGAAAACGGTGCTGCACCAGTCGCAGGGGTCCGTGCATGACCTCGGCAGCAGAGAAGGCTTCGGCATGAAGCGCCGCGACCTCCTTGGCCTTGAGCGCGGCTTCCTGTGCGACCGGAAAGGCAGGACCACGACCGATCACATAGAGCGAGGACGCGTCGACTAGCGTCGCCTCCGCGGCAGACCAGTCCGCTGAAAGCGCCTGTTCGAGCCGACCGGGCAGCGCCTGAAGCCCTGACCACAGCGCCTGGTCACCGGTCCAGCCCGCCGCCAGCCCCGCAGCCGCGATGCAGGATGCGATGAAGCTTTTCGTGGCCGCGACGCTTTTTTCCTGTCCTGCACCAAGCGGTATGACGATGTCAGCGTTGTTCGCGACCGGAGAGTCGGCCGCGTTGACTATGGCGATGTCGAGTGCGCCAGCGGCGCGCGCCGCTTCCTGCAGTGCGACGAGATCGGGCGAGCGACCGGACTGGGAAATCGTGATGAGCGCCGCGCCCTTGAGCCGCAGCGGCGCGGCGTAGATGGACGCAACCGACGGGCCGATGGAGGCGACTGGTGTCCCGGTCATGATCTCGAACAGATATTTGAGATAGCCTGCCGCATGGTCGGATGAGCCTCGAGCACAGGTAGCGATCAGAGGACAGTCCTGCTCGCGCAGGCGGCGGCCGAGTGCACGCATCGCATCGCCCTGTCCAGAGATCAGATTCGCAGCGACATCAGGCGCTTCCCGCATCTCAAGCGCCATGAGGCTTGGGCTGGTCACGCCGTCAAACCTTAAAGCCGGCGGATGTGAGGATTGCGGCGACGCGTCGCGCCTCGGCTTCGTCGAGATTGCCACGCGGCGCGGCCATTTCATTGCTTGCTATGATCCCGAGTTGCACCATGGCAGTCTTGAACCCGCCGACGCCGGTGGCGCCGCCGCTGAGCCGACCCGCCGCAACCCAGACAATCTCGAACAGTCGGCATAGGCGTTCTTGCTCAACGCGCGCCGCAGCCCAGTCATCGCGCTGCGCCGCGTTCCAGAGGCGAACATAGCCGGCGGGATCGACATTTGCGAGGCCGGGCACGACGCCATGCGCGCCCATCAGAAGTGCACAATCCACGACGGTTTCCGAGCCGGTCATCAGGCTGATCTCGGGGCGGTCGGCGAGGTCGAGGCTAACGAAGCGGAAGTTGCCATCGTCACCGCTGGAATCCTTGAGACCGGCAATGACGCCTTCGCGTGCCAGCGTCACCACGGTCGAACGGGCGAGCTTGGTATGGACACAGACCGGAATGTCATAGGCGAGGATCGGCAGATCGACCGCATCGCGGATGCGACGGAAGTGATCGAGCGTCTCGGCCTGGCTGGTGATCGTATAGAACGGCGCGGTGACCACGATGGCGTCGCAGCCCGCCGCCTTGGCTTCCCGCGCATGACCGATGACGCGCGAAGTCGCAGGGTCGATCACGCCGGCGATGACCGGCAGACGACCGTTCGCGATCTTTACTGATCGGTCGAGGATCGCGCGGCGCGTCTTTTCGTCGTGGAACACCACCTCGCTGGTAGAGCCCAGCACGAAAAGGCCGTGGCAGCCTCCTCGGATCAGGTGCTCGAGCACTCTATCGTAAGATGGATAATCGACGCTCTGGTCGCCATGAAGCGGGGTAATGACGGGCGGAATGACGCCATGGAAGCGGGGCATGGTCAGCTCTCTGTTTGAGGCGCGGTTGCGCCGGTGAAATCGTCGCGGATGCAAGCGGAGAAATGGCCGGGCGCGGCCTCACGCAGGGGCGGTGGCGTCTTGGCGCAGCCAGGCAGTGCGAGGGGGCAGCGGGTGCGGAAGACGCAGCCCGACGGCGGATCGGCGAGGCTCGGAATATCGCCGACGAGAATCTGTCGCTTGGCGCGGACATCGGGGTCGGACGAGGGAATAGCCGAGAGCAACGCCGCCGTATAGGGATGGCGCGGGCGAGCATAAAGCGCTGCACTCGGCGCGATCTCCATGATGCGTCCAAGATAAAGCACGATGACGCGGTCGGCGATGTACTCAACCACGGCGAGATCATGGCTGATGAAGAGCATGGTTAGATTGAGGCGCCGCTGCAGCGTCCGCAGCAGGTTGATAACCTGCGCCTGGATCGAGACATCGAGCGCGGAGACCGGCTCATCCGCTACCATGAAGTCGGGGTTCATGGTGAGCGCTCGGGCAATGCCGATGCGCTGGCGCTGTCCGCCGGAAAATTCATGGGCGTAGCGGTCGACGCTGTCTGACGGCAGATCAACGCTGGCAAGCGCCACGCGCGCCGCCTCGAGCCGGCTGGAGCGGTCGCCCTTCTTCTGGATAGCCAGTCCCTCGATGAGGATTTCGCCCACCGTCATGCGCGGTGATAGCGAAGCGTAGGGGTCCTGAAAGATGTACTGCATGCGTGGCCTCAGCGCCCGAAGGCCGGCGGCGTCGAGCCCCGTCAACTCAGTGCCTTCGAGGCGTACCGAGGCACCGGGGTCCGGCTCGATCAGGCGCAGGACGGCGCGGCCAATCGTGGTCTTGCCGGAACCCGATTCGCCGACCAGGCCGACGACTTCGCCGTGCGCGATATCGAAGGCGATGCCGTCGAGGATACGCAGCGACTTGCCGCGCGAAACATAGGTCTTTGAAAGGTTCTTGACCGAGAGGAAGGGCGCGCTTTTCATGCTGCCGCCCCGTGGCCAATATCGCGCCAGCGCAGGCAGCGCACGGTGCGGCCCGGACCGGCAGGCTCTTCCAGCGGCGGCGCTGCGAGGCAGGCGTCCACTGCGTGGTCGCAGCGGGGAGCGAAGGCGCAACCGTTCGGTAGCCGCGCCAGCGAGGGAACAGACCCGCGGATCGCCGGAAGCGCCGCGCCGGCAGCCCTGAGCGCGCTCGCCTCGCCGAGTCGCGGCATTGAGCGCAAGAGACCAATGGTATAGGGGTGACGCGGATCGCGCAGCACTTCGGCGGCCGGCCCGCTCTCGACAATCCGCCCGGCGTACATGATGGCGACCTTATGAGCGATTTCCGCGACCACGCCGAGATTGTGGGTGACAAAGAGCATGCCCATGCCGCGCTCCGCCTGCATGGCGCGCAGCAGGTCGAGGATTTGCGCCTGGATGGTCACGTCGAGCGCGGTCGTCGGCTCGTCGGCGATCAGCAGCACCGGCTCACACGCCAGCGCCATGGCGATAGTGGCGCGCTGGCGCATCCCGCCGGAGAGCTCGTGCGGATATTGCGTCAGCCTCCGCGCGGCATCAGGAATTCCGACCTTTTCGACAAGTTCAAGCGCGCGCGCCATCGCCTCGGCGCGGGCAAGACCATGATGCACGCGCAACGGTTCTGAAATCTGGTCGCCTATGGTCAGCACTGGATTGAGGCTTGTCATCGGCTCCTGGAAGACCATGGCGATCTCGTTGCCGCGTACACGCCGCATCGCCTCGTCGTCGAGCCGTGCGAGATCTACGGTCTCGCCAGCGCGGTTATGGAACAACATCGCGCCACCCGCGATCACACCTGTCTTGCGCGCCAGGAGCCGCATGATTGAAAGGCTGGTGACAGATTTTCCCGAACCAGATTCGCCGATCAGAGCCAGTGTTTCGCCCGGCGCGATGGAAAGGTTCACGCCGTCAACGGCGGTGATGGCACCGCCGCGCGTCCGGA
>JAYWHQ010000059.1:0-5704 GCA_043777655.1 Allobosea sp.
GCCCGAACGCGAAGGCATGGAATATGATGTCGTGATTGTCGGTGCCGGGCCTGCGGGCCTGAGCGCCGCCATCCGGCTGAAGCAGCTCAATGCGGACACGACCGTGGTCGTGGTCGAAAAGGGCTCGGAGGTTGGTGCGCATATCCTGTCAGGTGCGGTGATCGACCCTACCGGACTGGACCGGCTCCTGCCGGACTGGCGACATGACAGCACCCGCCCGCTGACCACGGAAGTGACCGAGGACAGGTTCTACTTCCTGGGGCCTGCAGGCGGCATCCGCCTGCCGAATTTCGCCATGCCGAAGCTGATGGACAATCACGGCAATTTCATCGGCTCGCTGGGCGTGGTTGCGCGCTATCTGGCGGCGCAGGCGGAAGCGCTGGGTGTCGAGATCTATCCGGGCTTTGCGGCTTCCGAACTGCTGTTCGACGACAAGGGCGCAGTGGTTGGCATCGCGACCGGCGATATGGGCATCGCCAAGGATGGCAGCGTGTCCGAGCGCTTCACGCGCGGCATGGAGCTGCGCGGGCGCTACACGCTGATGGGCGAGGGCGCGCGCGGCTCGCTCACCAAACAGCTCGTGGCGCGTTACGGGCTCGACAAGGGGCGCGATCCGCAGAAATACGGCATCGGCCTGAAAGAGCTCTGGCAGGTGAAGCCCGACGCGCATCGGAAGGGTCTCGTGCAGCACTCCTTCGGTTGGCCGCTGGACATGGCGACGGGCGGCGGCTCGTTCCTTTATCATTTCGACGAGAACCTGGTTTCGGTCGGCTTCGTCGTGCATCTGAATTACAGCAACCCGACGCTCTCGCCGTTCGACGAGTTCCAGCGCTTCAAGACGCATGGGATGATCCGCGAGACATTCGAGGGCGGCAAGCGGCTGGCCTATGGCGCGCGCGCCATCACCGAGGGCGGCTGGCAATCGGTGCCACGGCTCACGTTTCCGGGCGGCGCGCTGCTGGGCTGCGCGGCCGGCTTCGTCAATGTGCCGCGCATCAAGGGCAGCCACAACGCCATCCATTCCGGCATGCTGGCGGCCGAACATGTGGCGCAGGCACTGGCTGAGGGCCGCGCGCATGACGAGGTCGTGGGTTACGAGCACAGCTGGCGCGGCTCGGCCATCGGGCGCGATCTGAAGCCCGTGCGCAACGTCAAGCCGCTCTGGTCCAAGCTCGGCACCATTGGCGGCGTGGCCCTGGGCGGCGTCGACATGTGGCTGAACCAGCTGACGGGTTTCTCGCCCTTCGGCACGATGAAGCATGGCAAGGCCGACCATGAGACGTTGAAGCCGCTTTCTGAGGTGAAACCGATCACCTATCCGCGGCCCGATGGCGTGCTGTCCTTCGACAAGCTGTCCTCGGTATTTCTCTCGGCCACCAACCATGAGGAAGACCAGCCGGCACATCTGAAGCTGAAGGATGCATCGGTTCCGGTCATGCAGAACCTGCCGCTTTATGGCGAGCCGGCGCGGCTCTATTGCCCGGCGGGTGTCTACGAGATCGTCTACAAGGACGCGGAGGCCAAGACCGATCCGCGCTTCGTCATCAACGCGCAGAACTGCGTCCATTGCAAAACCTGCGACATCAAGGACCCGGCCCAGAACATCACCTGGGTGGTGCCGGAAGGCGCTGGCGGGCCGAATTACCCGAATATGTGAAGCGCTTCCTGCGACCACGTCAGGCGTGCAATCGGGCAGCCCGCACTCGGGAGGCGCGAACTCAGGCAGCCCTGACTTGCGCCAGAAAATCATCGACCTGGCGGCGGATCGCCTGCGAACTGGCCGAGAGGTCCTGCGCCAGTTCCTGAACGTCGCTTGCTGTTGCAGCCGAGGCTTCGGCTGCCTGGCTGGCTTCAGCCACAGATTGCGCGCCGGTGCGCGCCTCCAGCGCGATCGAGGCCAGTGTTGCGGCAATTTCGTCGACCGCATGGCCCTGTTGCGTCACGGAGACTGCAACATCGGTCGCCACGCCATTCATGTCCGACACGGCGGAATTGACGGCGCTGACCGCTGTCTCCATCGCTCTTGTGGCGGACTGGATTTCGCCAACCTGCTCGGCAA
Organism: Allobosea sp.; assembly: GCA_043777655.1. GTDB lineage: Bacteria > Pseudomonadota > Alphaproteobacteria > Rhizobiales > Beijerinckiaceae > Allobosea. Next base: position 2,060 of record JAYWHQ010000059.1, read on the forward strand.
TCTCGTGGGTGGCTTCGGCCGTGCGCGCGGCCAGCTGCTTCACTTCGGCGGCAACGACGGCGAAACCCCGGCCATGTTCGCCCGCGCGTGCTGCCTCGATGGTGGCGTTGAGGGCGAGAAGGTTGGTTTGCGCGGCAATGGCATTGATGAGGCTGACGGCCTCGCCGATCCTGCTGCTATGGGTGGCCAGATCACCCATGCGGCTCACAGTCGCGGAGCCGCGATGGCTGGCATCGACCGCGACCCTCGACGATTGCGAGGCCCGCTCTGAAATCGCCCGGATGCCATCGGCAAGCTGGTCGGCCACGCTCGAGACGCTGGCCACCTGCTGCGATGTGCTGGCCGAGGCCTGCCCGGCAAAGGCCGCGCGGTCGCTGACGCTGTCCGCCGCCTGCCGCAGCGTGTCGGATGCGCCACCAAGGCGGTTGGCCGCGTCTTCGAGGCCCTCGACCTGCAGGACCATGCGGTTGTTGAAATCGGCGATCAGCCTGTCCAGCGTCTGGGCGCGGCTGGCCCGGCCATTCGCCTCGGCCATCTGGTCGCCGGCCAGTGCTGCCCGTTCCTGTGCGGTGTCGCGGAACACAGCGACGGCCCGCGCCATGATGCCGATCTCGTTGGTGGCGGACATGGACGGAATGCGGATGCCGGTGTCGCCGCGCGCGAGAGCGTCCATCGCCTGACGCAGGCTTGCCAGCGGCCTTGTGATGCTGCGACCGACCAGAAGGGCGGCCAGAATGGCCGCTAGCAGACAGCCGAACAGGGTGAGAACGAGATTCAGCGCGGCTTGCTGCTGGGTCTGCTCGCGGTCAAGGACAGTGGCCGTCATCCTGGCGCCAACGTTCTTCGTTGCGGCCTCGATCAAGGGATCCGTTTTGACCAGAACGCCATCGAGGCGGACGAGTTCGGTATCGAGGGCCTGCGTCTTTGCCTTCCAGTCCTCGAAAGTGGCGAGGTAGTGCTTCAGCGCGGCTAACACCTTCGTGCCCAGGCCTGCAGGCAGATCGCTGTGCGCGGCCTGCCGCTCCACACGATCAGCAGCCATCGCCAAGTCGCCGTCATAGCTGACATCCATCGTGGATACGAACAGCGCATCGAACTTGCGCAGCTGCTGCACAGTGGCGGCAAGCCGCATGACCGCAACATTAGGGTTGTCAAGCATGGCGGCCCGCATGACCGCCTCAAGTTCGATGCCCGCCTTCTCAAGCTGGCCCAGCAGGCCTGTATTGCGGTTGTAGCCAAGGCTCTTCTGGTCATCGGAGACAAAATCAAACTCGGCGCGTGTCTGCGCCAGCAGCTTCTGGATTTCGGCAAGCTCGGGAGCCGCTGCCAGATCGGCAGGGTTCATCGCCAGCGCGGCAAAATCCGTGGCGACGGACTGCAGGGCATTGCCAAAATTGCTGCTGTCCTCAGCCTGCCGGGTGCGCATGAAGCGCAGATGGCTGATTTTGGCCAGCGCGATATGCCCGCCAAGCTCGTCAATGCGCTGTTGAAGCTGTGTGGCTTTCAGCAGTTCGGCGTTTGCGGCCTCGACCTTCCGGAGTGATTGCCACCCGGTAAACCCGACAGCACCCGCCGCCAGAACGCCGATAAGCGCGACCGCATGAATGCGTGTCGAAAGCCGGGACAGCCCGGCGCGACATGTGAGCGCAAGTGCGGAGGCGGACGCATAAAAGGGAGCGCTTTGATTCATCGTCGCAAAATCGCATGAACCAATTGACGTATGGTGAATTTTTCCCTCATGGGCTCAATCGTCTTACGCTTGTCGTCGCGCCCGGAAACCGCCATTCTGTCGTGACACTCAAGGTTTGCGTCGCGCGTCGGCATCCTCCTGCGCGCTGGATCTGTTTGAAGCGATACGCATGATGCATTGGCAAAAGATGGCGGGGCGGCGGGTTGTTCGCCTGGCCTTGATTGCGGGCCTGGTCGCCGGCGGGACGGCGGCTTTGCAGGGTGGCGCACTGGCGCAAGGCACGGCCAGTTCACGCGTGGCCGAGCGCTTTGAGCCTGCCGACAGTGTCGAAGGCAATTATCTCGCGGCCATCATCGCGGGTTCTGCCAAAGATTCAGGCGCGGCCGCCACCTTCCTGCGTGAGGCGATCAAGGGCGATCCGCGCAATGCGGACCTGCTGGAGCGCGGGTTTGTGGCGTTTCTTGCAGACGGTGCGATGCCCGATGCGTTCAAGGCAGCCGAACGGCTGGTGCAGCGCGATGCCACCAACGGCCTGGCGCAGCTGGCGCTTGGCGTGCGTGCATTGAAGAACCGGCAATACCAGAGTGCCCGCACCTTCCTGCAGCGCGGGGGGCGCGGGCGGGCAGCCGACATCACGGCGACGTTGCTGGCGGGCTGGGCGCATCTGGGCGCAGGCGAGACTGCGCGCGCCATTGAATCGGTGGATCGGCTGCGTGGCGAAAGCTCCTACAACCTGTTCCGCGATTATCATGCGGGCCTGATGCAGGACATCGCCGGGAATGGTGCAGAAGCAGCCAAGCGCATGAAATCTGCCTATGAGCAGGAGCGCACCACGCTCCGGCTGGTCGATTTCTGGGGGCGCCTGCAGGCGCGCCGTGGTGACACGGCGGCTGCGAAGGCGACCTATGCCGAGTTTGACGCGCTCTTGCCCAACCACCCGATCATCCGCGATGCCATGGGCAAGCTCGAGCGCAACGAGCCGCTGGCGCGCAATGTCTCCACAGCGCAGCAGGGCGCGGCAGAAGTCCTCTATGGGCTGGCCAGCGCCGGCAACCGTCAGGGCGATGAGCTGGCAGCGATCGTCTACCTGCGTCTCGCGCTGCATCTCGACCCGACGCATGATCTGGCCGTGCTGACGCTTGGCGACATTCTGGAGCGCGTGAAGCAGATTGATGATGCGCTGGTGGTCTATGACAAGATGCCGGCGAGCTCCCCGCTCAAGTCCAGCGCCGATGTGCAGATCGGGCTTGGTCTTGAGCAACTGGGCAAGTCCGATGATGCGGTGGCGCACCTCACGGCCCTGATTTCCAGCCGCCCGAATGATTCTGATGCGATCACGGCGCTTGGCAACCTGCAACGCTCGCGCAAGAAGTTTGTCGAGGCCGGCGCCGCCTATGACCGGGCCATCGAGAAAATCGGCCAGCCGGATCGCTCGCACTGGAACCTGTTCTATTTTCGCGGCATCGCGCATGAGCGCACCAAGCAATGGCCCAAGGCCGAGGCTGATTTCCGCAAGGCGCTGCTGCTGATCCCCGAGGGGCTTGGCCGCGAGCGGGCGCTGGTGCTGAACTATCTCGGCTATTCGATGGTGGACCAGAACATCAATCTGGATGAAGCCTTCGGCATGCTGAAAAAGGCGGTCGAGCTGCGCCCGCGCGATGGCTACATCGTCGATTCGCTGGGTTGGGCCTATTATCGCCTCGGTCGCTTTGACGAGGCCGTGCGCGAGCTGGAGCGCGCCATCGACCTGAAGCCGTCTGACCCGGTCATCAATGACCATCTGGGCGATGCCTACTGGAAAGTCGGCCGGAAGCTGGAAGCCACATTCCAGTGGAACCATGCGCGAGACCTGAACCCCGAGCCGGAAGATCTGCCCAAGATCCTGCTGAAGATCGAAAAGGGCCTGGACGATGCGGGCCCCACGGCGGCCACCGAGATCAAGAAGGATGGCGGCT
>JAYWHQ010000060.1:0-1722 GCA_043777655.1 Allobosea sp.
GCGCACCTGCACAGGATCGAGCAGCTCGATGCGCGCCACCGGAATGCCGGACTGGATGGTGAGGATGGTCGCATCGCACGCCGCTTTCACTGTCGGGAAAGGGCATACACCGGCCGAGATCGCCTCGGGAATGCCATGCAGCTTCAGCGTGATTTCGGTGATGAGGCCCAGCGTGCCCTCGGAGCCGACAAAGAGCCGTGTCAGGTCATAGCCGGCGGATGATTTCTTGGCCCGGCGCGAGGTGGTGACGATGTCGCCATTGGCGGTGACAACTTTCAGCGCCAGCACATTGTCCTTCATCGTGCCATAGCGCACAGCATTGGTGCCGGATGCCCGCGTGGCCACCATGCCGCCAAGTGAAGCATCAGCGCCCGGATCGATGGGGAAAAACAGCCCCAGATCGCGCAGATGCTCGTTCAGTTGCTTGCGGGTGACACCGGGCTCGATGATGCAATCGAGGTCCTCGGCATTGACCCTGATGATTGCCTTCATCATCGAGGTGTCGATCGAGACGCCGCCATATGGCGCGTTCACATGGCCTTCGAACGAGGTGCCGGTGCCGAAAGGAACCACAGGCACGCCATGCTTCGCGCAGAGCTTCACTGCATCGACAATTTCACCCGTCGTCTGCGGATAGATCACGGCATCGGGTGCCTGATTGGCGATCCAGGTCAGCGTGTTGGCGTGCTGCTCGCGCACCGCCTGGCTGGTCACCAGCCGGTTGCCGAACATGGCGGCAAGCGCCTGTGTCACGGCCTCGATGGCGGCGGGAGATGGCGGCAATTTGGCAGGGGCAACAGTCATTGCTTAATTCCCGGAGTGATGTGTAATTTGATCAAGATGGCGTTCGCTTGGTCTGATTGATCACGCGGCCTGTCTGCTTTTGCAAGCGACAAAGCCGCGCATTCGTCTGGTCGAAGACGCACGCGCTCTTGTGGGAAAACCATAGCCGGGAGGCGACTCTGACCAAAGCGGCCAAGCCTTCAGTGCTGTTCTTTGCACCTTTCGTCTCATCCACCATGCGGATCGAACCGGCTTGGATCGACTACAATGGCCATCTGAACATGGCCTTCTACCATGTGATGTTTGACCGGGCTGTCGATGAAGCCTTCGCCATGGCGGGTCTGGGCGCGGATTATCTCACCGAGCGCGGCGCCTCGTTCTTCGCGGCTGAATGCCATGTGCGCTATCTGCGCGAGCTTGCCAGCCATCACCTTGTCAGGGTGACGTTACAGCTGGTGGATCTGGACGAAAAACGCATCCATTTCTTCATGGAGATGCGGCACGCCACAGAGGGCTGGCTGGCGGCCACCAGCGAGAACCTGTCGCTGCATGTCGATATGGCGAGCCGCAAGGTTGCGCCCTTCCCAGCTGACATCCGCGACAATCTCGCGGTGATGCAGGCTGCGCATGGCCGGATGAAACGCCCGGAAGCGTTGGGCCGTGTGATGGGCATCGCATCCGGACATGCCGGGCAAGGCACAGACGAGGCGCCATCCGGCCAGCACAGTGCGCGCTACCTGAACTGACAATGCCAAGGCATCGCGACCAGCGAGGTTGTGCCCATCGCGGACAGCCAGGCTGGGCGCTTCCTGCCTTCACAACCGGTCGTCCAAACCCAGAAAAGCCCCGTTTCCGGGGCTTTTCGTTTTTGTCATGACGCTGGCAGGGCTCAGCGGGCCGCGAGAAAATCGCCGACTTCGAGCAGGATCATCTCGTTGT
>JAYWHQ010000061.1:0-1721 GCA_043777655.1 Allobosea sp.
CGGGCAGAGGCCCGTAGCCGAAGTTTGCCGCGACGATCCCCATCGCCAGCAGGAAGGCGTCTCGGGCCACGATCACGATCAACAGCCACCACGGGATGACACCGCGAACCGCGAGCCCGATGAGGGCGGCGAAGATGAAAAGCCGATCGGCGGCAGGGTCGAGCAATTGGCCAAGCCGACTCACCTGCTTGAACTTGCGGGCGATGAAGCCATCAAGGAAGTCCGTCATGTCGGATACGAGAAAGGCGGCTGTCTCGCCAACTTCCTCGATGGTCACGGTGCGGCGCAGCGGCGAGTTGTACTCGTTCCACTTCAGGATGTAGCGGAAATCGCCAATGCCGGAGGCCGCAAGCGTCTTGATCGGGCCCGCCGAAATCGCGTTGACGCGGATGTTGGAGGGGCCGAGGTCAGCGGCCAGATAGCGCACGCTGGCTTCGAGCGCAGCCTTGGCCACGCCCATGACGTTGTAATGTGGCATCCACTTCTCGGCACCATAATAGGTGAGCGTCAGAAGAGAACCGCCCCTGGGCATCAGCTTCTCGGCGCGCTGCGCCACAGCAGTGAACGAGTAGCATGACACCAGCAGCGACTTGGTGAAATTGGCCTCACTGGTTTCAAGATAGCGGCCTGTCAGCTCGTCCTTGTCGGAGAAGGCGATGCAATGCACCACGAAATCGATCGTGCCCCAGAGGCGCTCGACCTCGGCAAAGATGGCATCCATCGTGGCGGGCTCGGTGACATCGCAATGGCCGACAACATGGCCGCCGAGCTCCTTCGCCAGCGGCTCGACGCGCTTTTTCAGCGCGTCACCCTGATAGGTGAAGGCGAGTTCGGCGCCAGCATCATGGGCCGCTTTTGCAATGCCCCAGGCGATGGAGCGGTTGTTGGCAACACCAAGGATAAGGCCGCGCTTGCCCTTGAGCACACCTGCGATTGAGGCTTCTGACATCGGTTTTACAATCCGTCTTCGTGAATCTCTGAGCGCCGCTTCTAGCTGACGTGTGCGCCGGACGGAAGGGCGGCGGTTGCCCCGATGACCTGTTCCCCATCCAGACCCGCAACATGATGCCCGATGGAGTTGGCATAATAGGCAATCAGCACAGCTTCCTTCGGGTTGGCCGTGAAAAGCCCGCCCTGCTCCAGAACCAGACGACGCATTGTCAGCATGCGCAGCCCCGCGCTGACGGCATAGTCACGGTCCCCGCGCGGCAAATGGACATGCACGCCTTTGGCAGTGAGGGCTTCCATCAGCGCTTCGGTGCGGGATTTCAGCTCGATCTCGGACAAGGCATCGGCGCCTGCCTGGCGAAACACGGTGGCGAGCAACACAACCGGCAGAACCGGGATGACGCGTCCGACCGCTGTCATCAGGTCTTCGCCAAGCTTGCCGACCACGGCAAAGCGAGTCTCGTCATCCAGCTTGCGGAAGTCGATCTTCTCGCGCGCCGTCCATTCGCGCAGCGAAACGGGCGCGCCGAACGACACGGCGGCATAGCCATAGCGATACCAGCGGCGGCTGAAAGAGAGCCGGATGGCGCGGCCGACATATTTCGCCAGCCGGAAGCCGCGCACACGCTGGTTTGGCATGCCGGCCTCTTTCGCGATCGACGCAGTCAGGTTCCGGTCTTCCAGCACGCGGTCATAGTTCAAACCCACCGGCACGAAGACGACATCGCGCTCGGCTTCCGGATCAAACCGGGCGACGAGATAGGAGAGCAGCC
>JAYWHQ010000062.1:0-21121 GCA_043777655.1 Allobosea sp.
ATGACGCGGCACTTCAGTTTAATCGGATTGGCAATGCTGCTTGGCAGTTCCCTGGCGCTTGCAGCAGCAGGCACGGCCCCGCTGCCGCCGCCCGACCCGACAGCCAGGAACCTTTCAGTCTACCGCATCCAGCTGCGCGCATTCGATGCCTGCCAGCACAATCAGTCACGCCTGATGAACACCACGCGCGAGGCGGTGCACACGCCGTGCAGTTGCTATGCCAAGGGCACGGTCGATGCGATGACCAAGGCCGAAATCCAGGCCTTCCGCGACACGGGCTACTTCAATGACTCAGCCCGCGAGAAAGCGCTGGGCTTCATTGATCGCTGCAAATTGAAGCGTCCCTGAGGACGGCGATCGCCTTTTAGGCTTTCGTCTGCATGTCAGCGGCAACCTGCCTGAGCGCCTGCGGATAAAGCAGATGCTCCTGCACCAGAACGCGCGCAGCAAGCGTCTCTTCCGTATCACCTGGCATCACCGGCACGCGCGCCTGAGCGATCACGGGGCCAGCATCCAGTTCTGGCACCACCCAGTGCACGCTGCAGCCATGCTCGGTTGCGCCCGCGTCCAGCGCCTGGCGATGCGTGTGCGTGCCGCGATAGAGCGGCAGCAGGGACGGGTGAATGTTGATGAGGCGGCCCTGCCAGCGTGTGACGAACCACGGCGTCAGCACGCGCATGAAACCCGCCAGGCACACCAGTTCGATCTCGTTGATTCGCAGCAGCGTGTCGATCTCGCGCTCGAAGGCTTCACGGTCTGCGCCGTAGGGCTTGTGATCGACGGTTGCGGTCGCAATGCCCAGCGCGCGGGCCTTCTCCAGCCCGCCAGCATCTGGCTTGTTTGAAAGGACAAGCCGGATTTCGGCGGGAAAATCGGGTGCTGTCGCAGCGCTGGCCAAAACCTGCATGTTCGAGCCGCCACCCGAAATCAGGATTGCGACGCGAAGCTGCCGCGTGCTCACAGCGCGAGTTTCCCGGAATAGCGCACCTGTTCTCCTTCGCTATGCGCCACAGCGATGCCAAGGCGAACTGGCGACAGACCGCTCGCTGCCAGCGCCTGCTCGACGTCGGATGCCTGCGCGGCATTCGCCATCACCACCATCCCGATGCCGCAATTGAAGGTGCGCAGCATCTCGTGCATGGCCACACCGCCGGTCCTGGCCAGCCAGCTGAACACCGGCAGCACGGGGATCGCCGCCAGATCAAGCTCAACACCGATGTTTTCCGGCAGAACGCGCGGGATGTTGTCGGGAAAGCCGCCGCCCGTGATATGCGCCAGCGCCTTGATGCCGGATGTGGCTTTCAGTGCCGCCAGCAGCGGCTTTACGTAGAGCCGTGTTGGTTCCAGCAGTGCGGCCGCCAGGCTTTTTTCAGGCGCGAACGGCGCGGGCGCATCCCAGCTCAAGCCGCTCAGGCTGACGATGCGGCGCACCAGCGAAAACCCGTTGGAATGCACGCCCGAAGAAGGCAGGCCGAACATCACGTCGCCGGGCACGATGTCGCCCTTCGGCAGCAACGTGCCGCGCTCGGCAGCGCCCACGGCAAACCCCGCAAGGTCATAGTCCTTCTCGGCATAGAGGCCCGGCATTTCAGCTGTTTCGCCGCCAATCAGCGCGCAGCCCGACTCGCGGCAGCCTTGCGCAATGCCACGCACGATCTCGACGCCGACGCTGGGGTCCAGCTTGCCGGTGGCGTAATAGTCAAGAAAGAGCAGCGGTTCCGCGCCCTGCACGATCAGGTCATTGACGCACATGGCCACAAGATCGATGCCAATTGTGTGGTGAATGCCGCTTTCGATGGCAATTTTCACCTTGGTGCCGACGCCGTCATTGGCGGCCACCAGAATGGGGTCCGTAAAACCTGCTGCCTTCAGATCGAACAGGCCGCCAAAGCCGCCGATCTCGGCATCGGCACCAGGCCTGCGTGTGGCGCGAACAAGCGGCTTGATCTGATCGACCATGGCATTGCCGGCATCGATGTCGACACCAGCCTGTGCATAGGTCAGGCCATTGGGCGGGGACTTGGTCATTGGCACTCTTCTTCGCGGTCGAGGCCAGAGCGATAGGCAAAGCAGGCTTTTGAGGCAAGGGGCTGATCGTGACCCAGTCAACATGCACCTTCCCGAACTGCGACAATCTGCGCTAGTTTCAGCCAGCAACAAAGCAGGATGGCAGCGATTCTGGCATGACGATACCCAACTTCATCACGATCATGCGGCTGCTTCTGGTGCCGCTGATTGTTGTCGTCATCGTGCAGGGTCTCTGGCCCTGGGCTTTTGCCATCTTTGTCTTCGCTGGCGTGTCTGATGCAGTCGATGGCTTTATTGCCAAACGCTTCGACATGCGCAGCGAGCTTGGCGCTTATCTCGATCCTGTGGCCGACAAGGCGCTGATCGTTTCGATCTATGTGACATTGGCGATCATTGGCGGAATTCCCGTCTGGCTGACCATCCTGGTCGTTTCGCGCGACATCATGATTGTGTCTGCGATCATCATCTCGTGGCTCATGGACCAGCCGGTCGAGATCGCGCCGCTGCTGGTCAGCAAGCTCAACACCACAGCGCAGATTGCGTTTGCAGCGCTGCTACTGGGTGCTCGCGCATTCAGCGTCGATCTCGGCCATGGTTTGCAGGTCGCACAAATCATCGTTGCCGCGTTGACGTTGGCCTCGATGGGCGCCTATCTCGCAGTCTGGCTCAAGCACATGGCAGACTGAACGTGGCGAAGCGGATACAGAAATGACCCTTCAGCGGCAGATTGGCTTCTGGCTCGTGGCGTTGGCTGCCCTGGTGCTGGCGCTGATAGTGCTGAGCGATGTGTTGCTGCCCTTCGTGGCGGCGCTCGTGCTTGCCTATCTGCTTGATCCGCTGGCCGACAGGATGGAGCGCGTCGGCTTCAGCCGCCTGATCGCGACATTGCTGATCCTGGGCCTCTTCGTTGTGGTGCTTGTCCTGTCGCTCGCCTTGCTGGCGCCGATCATCGCGCAGCAATTCGTCGCCTTCATGGAGAAGATGCCCGGTTATGTATCGCGCCTGCAGGTGCTCATCAGCGAGCAGGGTGCGCCGCTGCTGCAGCGGCTCGGCATCGGCAGCCTCGCTTCAGAGGCGCAGAAATCGGTTGGCGACATCGTCGGCAAGGGTGCGGAATGGGCGGGGTCAGTCCTGCAATCGCTCTGGTCGGGCGGGCAGGCTGTGGTGGGCATCATCTCGTTGCTGGTCATCACACCGGTCGTGGCCTTCTACCTCCTCGTGGATTGGGATGACATGGTGGCCTCTGTCGACAGCTGGCTGCCGCGCCAGCATGCAGACACGATCCGCACGCTTGTCGGCGAGATGGACCGGGCCATTGCGGGCTTCATTCGCGGGCAGGCGCTTGTCTGCCTCTTGCTGGGGCTTTTCTATGCTGTGGGTCTGAGCCTGATGGGGCTTAACTTCGGCGCGCTGATCGGGCTTGTCAGCGGGTTTCTTTCATTCATCCCCTATGTCGGCTCGCTGATAGGGCTGGTGCTGGCTGTTGGCGTTGCCATCGTGCAGTTCTGGCCGGATTGGACGATGCCGCTGATTGCCCTGGCCATTTTCTTGCTCGGACAATTCTTCGAGGGCAATATTCTGGCGCCCAAATTCGTCGGCGCTTCCATTGGTCTGCACCCGGTCTGGTTGATCTTCGCGCTGGTGGCCTTCGGGTCCCTGTTCGGCTTTGTCGGTCTGCTGGTCGCTGTGCCGCTGGCTGCGATGGCGGCCGTTCTGATCCGTTTTGCCCTCAGGCAATATCTTGCCAGCCAGTTCTATTCCGGCGGCGACAAGCAGCGCACGGATGATGCCCTCAAAGCACTTGACACTGATGCCTGAAAAACCGGAGCAGGCGCCGACCGGCAGACCCAGACAGCTCGCACTCGACCTTCCCGTCGATACCCGCCACGGTGTCGAGGATTTTCTTGTCGGCCCGTCAAACGAAGCCGCTTATTCGATGGTGGAGAGCTGGCCCGCCTGGCCCGATGCCTTTGCCGGGATCATTGGCCCGGAGGGCAGCGGAAAGACGCATCTTGCTGCCATCTGGGCCGAGCGTGCGCATGCCTGGACGATCAGCGCCAGCGCCTTGAAAGCGGAGGACGTGCCGCATCTGGTTTCGGCTGGCGCACTGGTCCTTGAAGACTGCGATCAGGGCAGGCGCGATGAGGCCGCCCTGTTTCACGTCATGAACGCGATGAAGGCGCGCGGCGGCCATCTGCTCATGACAGCGCGTCGGGCACCGGACGCGTGGGGGCTGGCCACACCTGATCTGCTGTCGCGCCTGCGATTGGCTCCTCAAGCCGAAATCGCGCCGCCGGACGATGTGCTGTTGAAAGCTGTTCTGGTGAAGCTGTTTCTTGACCGGCAGCTGATCGTCGACATGAGCGTCGTCGAAACACTGGGCATGCGCATGGAACGCTCTTTTGCGGCTGCCCGCCACCTGGTCGATGCGCTCGACAAGCAGGCGCTTGAGCGCGGCAAGCGCGTCACGCGCGCCATGGCGAATGAACTGACGGCAGCCATGGGCTAGCGGCACAGTGACGTTTGTCACGAGATTGTCACGTTAAGGTGGTTCGCAGGCGTGAGGTTCATGTCTGTCAAGGAGTTGCAGCGGATGACGAAATCTCAGGTTGAGGCAACCCCGACAGAGCATGCTTCGGTGGGACTGCTGAATGACCCCTCGCGTTTCGTGAATCGCGAATTGTCCTGGCTGCAGTTCAATCGCCGCGTCATGGAAGAGGCGTCGAACACCAACCACCCTGTGCTTGAGCAATTGCGCTTCCTGTCAATCTCGGCCGCGAACCTCGACGAGTTCTTCATGGTCCGCGTTTCGGGCTTGCGTGAACAGGTGAAGGCCGGCGTCACGACCAGGAGCCAGGATGGGCTGACGCCTTCCGAGCAGCTGGTCGAGATCGGCAAGGCAGTGGCCTCCCTGACAGCAGACCAGCAGGCGCGCTGGCTGGAGTTGAAGAGCGCACTTCAGACGCGCAAGATCGTCGTGGTCGAGCCCGAGGACATCAGCAAGGCCGAGCGGCTCTGGCTGGAAGACCACTTCCTGCACTATGTTTTCCCGCTTCTGACGCCGTTGGCGCTTGATCCGGCGCATCCGTTCCCGTTCATTCCCAATCTGGGTTTCACCCTGGCGCTGGCGCTCGAACGCAATGGCGATGCGCGACACATGGATGCGCTGATTCGCGTTCCGGCCAAGATCGACCGGTTCATCGAGCTGCCGGATCTCGGCCGCACCGGCGCACACCGCTTCATCACGCTGGAACACACGGTTGCTCTGTTCATCAGCAAGCTTTTTCCGGGCTATGGCGTCAAAGGCTTTGGCTGCTTCCGCATCATCCGCGACACTGACCTTGAAATCGAGGAAGAGGCCGAAGATCTCGTGCGCGTGTTCGAGACCATGCTGAAACAGCGCCGCCGGGGCGTGGTGATCCGGCTTGAGGTCGAGACAACGCTGCCCGAGCGCCTGCGTGATCTGATCGAGCGCGAGCTCAGGGTCGATCCTGAAGAGATCATCACCGTGCACGGCATGATCGGGCTCAACGAGTTGAGCCAGCTCGTGGGCGTTGACCGACCCGATCTCAAGTTCAAGCCTTACAACCCGCGCTTTCCAGAGCGCATCAGGGAACATGGGGGCGATTGCTTTGCCGCCATCCGGCAGAAGGACCTTGTCGTTCACCACCCTTACGAATCGTTCGACGTGGTGGTTCAGTTCCTCAATCAGGCGGCGCGCGACCCCAATGTCGTTGCCATCAAGCAGACGCTCTATCGCACCTCGTCCAATTCACCGATCGTCAAGGCCCTGGCCGAGGCCGCGGAGGCCGGCAAGACCGTGACGGCCCTGGTCGAACTGAAGGCGCGCTTCGACGAGGAGGCCAACATCCGCTGGGCGCGCGATCTGGAGCGGGCAGGGGTGCAGGTGGTCTATGGTTTCATCGAGCTGAAGACTCACTCGAAGCTGTCGATGGTGGTGCGGCGCGAAGGCAGCCAGCTGGTCAGCTATTGCCATGTCGGCACCGGCAATTATCACCCGATCACGGCCCGCATCTATACCGATCTCTCGTTCTTTACAGCTGACCCGGTCATTGCGCGGGATGTGGCGCGCGTCTTCAACTTCATCACGGGCTATGCCGAGCCTGTGGGGCTCGAGCGCATTGCGCTGTCGCCTTTCGGGCTGAAACAGCGGCTTCTGGACCACATTCAGGAGGAAATTGCGCATGCCAAGGCCGGTCGCAAGGCAGCGATCTGGGGCAAGTGCAATTCGCTGGTCGATCCTGTCGTGATCGATGCGCTCTATGCGGCAAGCAATGCAGGTGTGCAGATCGACTTCGTCGTACGCGGCATCTGTTGCCTGCGGCCTGGTGTGCCGGGCCTGTCGGAGAACATCCGGGTCAAGTCGATCGTCGGGCGCTTCCTTGAGCACACACGCATTTTTGCCTTTGGCGCGGGCGAGGGGCTGCCCAGCGCCAAGGCGCATCTCTACATTTCCTCAGCCGACCTGATGCCGCGCAATCTGGATCGCCGTGTCGAGACCATGACGCCCATATTGAACCCGACGGTTCATCAACAGGTTCTCGAGCAGATCATGCTTGCCAACTTCCTCGACAATGATCAGAGCTGGATCATCTTGCCGGATGGTTCTTCGCGACGCATTGTCCGTGCCGAAGGCGAGGAAGCCTTCAACGCCCATAACTATTTCATGACGAATCCGAGTTTGTCCGGCCGTGGAAAATCGCTCTCCAGCTCAAGTCCTCGCAGCCTGGCCCGGCGAAGCCGTGCCGAGCGTGAGCGTCCGCAGTGAGCCCAGGACCCGGCTGAGCCGCACCGACCCGCTGGCCATCATCGACATCGGGTCCAACTCGGTCCGTCTCGTTGTCTTTGAAAGCCTTTCGCGCTCGCCGGCGCAGATCTTCAACGAGAAGGAGATGGCGGGCCTGGGCCGCGAGGTCGCGACCACGGGCATGCTGGCCGCCGATGCCGTGCGCAAGGCGCTCGACGCACTCGTCCGGTTCCGTATTCTCTGCTCGGCCATGGGCATCCGCAATCTCAGGGTGCTGGCCACAGCTGCTGCGCGTTATGCCAAGAACGGCCCGGCCTTCATCGCCGAGGCCGAGGCTGCCGTTGGTCAGCCGATCGAGCTTATTCCTGGCGAGCGTGAGGCCTATCTCTCGGCGCTCGGTGTCGTTTCGGGTTTTGCCCGGCCTGATGGTGTCGTGGGCGATCTGGGTGGCGGCAGCCTCGAGCTGATTTCGGTTGACGGGCCCTTCGTTGGCCCCGGCATCAGCCTGGCGCTGGGTGGCCTTGCCTTGCAGGACCGTTCGGGAGGCTCGCTTAAAGCAGCCGAAAAGATCGTGCGCGACGAACTCGACAAGGCCCCGCAGCTGGAAGCCATGAAGGACCGCGATTTCTATGCGGTTGGCGGCACTTGGCGTGCCCTGGGCTCGCTGCACCAGCGCCAGTCGCATTATCCACTGTCAGTGATGCATGGCTACACGGTGCCTGCGCGCGATGTCGTCGATTTCTCGCGCATGGTCGAGCGCGCCGATGCTTCGGTGCTTGATGCGCTGGAATCGGTCTCATCGGCGCGGCGTCCGCTTCTGGCTTACGGCGCGCTCGTGCTCGAGCAGCTCATCAAGCGCGGCAAGCCGCGCGCGGTCGTCATTTCGGCGCAAGGCGTGCGGGAAGGCCTCCTGCATGAGCAGTTGTCGGACAGCGAGCAGGCAGCCGATCCATTGCTGTCGGCGGCCGAGGACTACAACCACTTGCGGGCCCGCAACCCGGACCACGCAGCAGACCTGATCGACTGGGTCGGGCGGCTTTTCGTGGAGGCCGGCATCAGCGAGGACCCGGAGATGCGCCGTCTGCGGCATGCAGCCTGCCTGTTGTCGGACATTGGCTGGCGCGCCCACCCGGATTATCGCGGCGAGCAGAGCCTGAATGTCATTGCCCATGCCGCCTTTATCGGCATCGATCATCCGGGCCGCGCTTTCCTCGCGCTGACGATCTTCCACCGCTATGCCGGCCTGAAGGAAGACAGCGCGGCGGCGTCCGGATTGCGGCGCCTGCTGACGCCGCGCCAGATCGAGCGGGCCGTGCTGCTGGCCGCGGCTTTTCGTGTGGCTTATCTTGTCTCGGCCGGCATGCCGGGCATCCTGTCACGCGTGCCGCTGGGCTTTGCGGGCAAGAAGCCAAAGCTCCAGTTCCCGCCGGAATGGCAGGCGCTGTCCAGCGACCGGGTGACGGGGCGGCTGAAACAGCTCATCAAGCTGCTGGAAAAGGGCTGAGCCTTCAGCGCAGCACGACCTCCTCAGCTCAAGACAACCTTGCCTTCGACCACGCGCAGCGCCATGCGGCCCTGCTTGAGAGCGAGCGCCTTCTCGCCGAACACGGCGCGGCGCCAGCCTTTCAGTGCGGGCACATCGGCCTCGTCATCGGCGGCAATCGCTTCGATATCGTCAATCGTGCCAAGGATTTTTGGTGCAACCCGCTCGGATTCGGCCGTCGCGCGCAACAGCACCTTCAGCAATTCGATGACAGCGCCATTGCCCGGTCGGCCACGCTCTCGCTCCAGCTTCGGCAATGTCTTGGGGTCGATTGCCATGGCGCGCTCGATGGCGGCCAGCACCTCGCCGCCGGAGCGCGAGCGCTCGAAGCCGTTGGGCACCGAGCGCAGCTCCGCCAGCGCCTCGACCGAACGCGGTCCGCGCTGCACGATGTCGATCAGCGCATCATCCTTGATGACGCGCTGGCGTGGCACATCGCGACTTTGCGCCTCGCGCTCGCGCCAGGCGGCCAGCTCCATCAGCAGCGCGACTTCGCGCGGTTTGCGCAGGCGGCCCTTCAGCCGGAGCCAGGCATTCTGCGGCTGCACCTCATAGGTGCCGGGCGAGTTCAGGATCGCCATTTCCTCGTCCAGCCAAGCGGTGCGGCCACTCTCTTCAAGGTCGGCGACCAGCGCCAGATAGACATCGCGCAGGTGGGTGACATCGGATTCGGCATAGACCAGTTGCGCCTCGCTGAGCGGGCGGCGCGACCAGTCGGTGAAGCGTGAGGATTTGTCGATCTTGGCCTTGGCCAGATCATTGGCCAGCTGCTCATAGCCGACAGAATCGCCGAAGCCGCAGACCATCGCGGCAATCTGCGTGTCGAACAACGGGGTGGGGATCAGCCGCCCGATGTTCCAGATGATCTCGAGATCCTGCCTGGCCGCATGGAAAACCTTGATGACGGCGGTGTCCGCCATCAGTTCCATGAGGGGTCCAAGGTCAATGCCGCTGGCGAGCGGATCGACCATCACCGCCTCTTCGGGCGAGGCGAGCTGCACGAGGCAGAGCTTGGGGTAATAGGTCGTCTCGCGGAGAAACTCGGTATCGACCGTGACGAAGGGATGCTTCGCAAGGCGGGCACAGGCATCTGCAAGCGCGGCAGTCGTCACGATCAGGTTCATCAGGCCTGATAACAAGCAAAGCAACGGCTGTCGCGCTGATTTTGGTGAGGGTTGCGCTCAGAGCATCATTGCGCGGCAAGCGACACAAATCTCCTGTCATTCCGGGGCCGCGCAGCGGAACCCGGAACCCATACGCACCTGTGGCTGCAGGAATGTCACGAGTGGCGCACAACGTCTGTGCCATCGGGCTTATGGGTTCCGGGGCCGGCTCTGCCGTCCCGGAATGACGTGGGTTAGATTTGCTCACTCGGAATAACGATGATCTCTGTCCGCCCTTCGATTTCCGGGGCCGAGCAGCGAAGCGGAACGGAACCCGGAATCCAGCGCAACAACGTGCCGCGACAGCGGCACCTGATGTCAGCATCGCAAACACATGGTGCTTCCGCGAAGGGTTGCTGTGCTGGATCCCGGATCGGGTTCCGCCTTCGCTGCACCCGTCCGGGAGTCGCAAGGGCACTCCTGCCGTCATTCCGGGGCCGCGTGTCTCTTGTTTCACCTCCCCGGAAAGGGGGAGGTCGGGTGGGGGGGCAGGACCGGGCGAGATGTGCCGAGTGCCAATGCCTCACTCCCCGCCACTGGACCCCCACCCCGACCCTCCCCCTTTCAGGCAGAGGGAGACGGGCAGCGCTGTCGTTCCGGGAGTCGCCAAGCCTTGGCAGCAAGCCTTGGCAGAATGACGTTCATCGCAGCGCCCGGCTTGTCGCCTGTCGCTTCGCGGGCTATCTGGCTGGCACATTCCTGATGAGAGACCATGACCGTGATGCATCGATACCGTTCCCACACCTGCGGCGCGCTGCGCGAGAGCGACATTGGCGGGCAGGCGCGCCTGTCTGGCTGGTGCCACCGCATCCGTGACCATGGTGGCGTGCTCTTCATCGATCTGCGCGACCATTACGGCATGACGCAGATCGTCATTGATCCGGATTCGCCCGCCTTCAAGCTGGCTGAAACCGTGCGCTCGGAATGGGTCATCCGCATCGATGGCAAGGTGCGCGCGCGGCCTGTCGGCACCGCCAATGCCGAACTGCCGACAGGGCAGATCGAGCTTTATGCGACCGAAATCGAGGTTCTTGGCGCATCTGCCGAATTGCCGCTGCAGGTCTTTGGCGATCAGCAATATCCCGAGGACACGCGGCTGAAATACCGCTTCCTCGATCTGCGCCGCGAGAAGCTGCACCAGAACATCATGACGCGCGGCAAGGTGGTCGACGCCATGCGGTTGGCGATGAAGGCTGGCGGCTTCTTCGAGTTCCAGACGCCGATCCTGACCGCCTCTTCGCCGGAAGGCGCGCGCGACTTCCTCGTGCCGAGCCGCATTCATCCCGGCAAGTTCTACGCGCTGCCGCAGGCGCCGCAGCAATACAAGCAGCTGCTGATGATGGCGGGCTTTGACCGCTATTTCCAGATCGCGCCCTGTTTCCGCGACGAAGACCCGCGTGCTGATCGCTTGCCGGGCGAGTTCTACCAGCTCGATCTCGAGATGAGCTTTGTCGAGCAGGAGGACGTGTTTGCCGCCGTGCAGCCGGTCATCACCGGCATCTTCGAGGAGTTCGGCAACGGCAAGAAAGTGACGAAGGACTGGCCGCGCATTCCCTATGCCATGTCGATGCAGAAATATGGCTCCGACAAGCCGGACCTGCGCAACCCCATCGAGATGCAGGATGTCTCCGAGCATTTCCGGGGCTCGGGCTTCAAGGTCTTCGCACGCATTCTGGAAGACGAGAAGAACCGCGTCTGGGCCATTCCTGCAAAGGGCGGCGGTTCGCGCGCGTTTTGCGACCGGATGAATGCCTGGGCGCAAGGGGAGGGGCAGCCAGGGCTGGGTTATATTTTCTGGCGGAATAAAACAATCTCAACAATGGGAGACGTTGGTGACGGCTCACCAGAGGCGATTGCTGCAGCAAAGCTACTTGCTGACGCAAAAATGAAATCCGAGTTTGCAGCTAGCGCGCATAATGTTGAAGGTTCCGGTCCAATTGCTACAAACATTGGGCCAGAACGCACGGAGATGATCCGTCAGCAGCTTGGCCTCAAGTCAGGCGATGCGTGTTTCTTTGCAGCCGGTGACCCGGCCAAGTTCGTCAAATTTGCAGGTGCCGCCCGCACCAAGGTGGGCGAAGACCTGAACCTGATCGATCTCGACAGTTTCGCGCTGGCCTGGATTGTCGATTTTCCGATGTTCGAGTGGAACGAGGACGAGAAGAAGGTCGATTTCGCGCACAACCCCTTCTCGATGCCACAGGGCGGCATGGAAGCCATGCAGACGATCGATGCCGTCGCCATCAAGGCGTTCCAGTATGACATCACCTGCAACGGCTTCGAGATCGCGTCTGGCGGCATTCGCAACCACAAGCCCGATGCGATGGTGAAGGCCTTCGAGATCGCGGGCTATGGCGAGGAGACGGTAATCGAGCGCTTCGGCGGCATGTATCGCGCTTTCCAGTATGGCGCGCCGCCCCATGGCGGCATGGCGGCGGGCGTGGACCGCATCGTCATGCTCATCTGCGGTGTGCAGAACCTGCGCGAAATCTCGCTCTTCCCCATGAACCAGCAGGCGATGGATGTGCTGATGGGGGCGCCTTCGGAGGCCTCCAACAAGCAGCTGCGCGAGCTGCATATCCGCCTCAACCTCCCTGAAAAGAACGGCTGACCCCATGCGCCTTACCGCTGCAAACGTCCTCAAGCTGGGCGCACTGGCCCTCGCGCTCGCCCCCCTTGGCGCCTGCGTCGGCCCGGCCAACCCCAGCGCCTCGCGCGCGGCCGAGCTGGCCAATGTCGTCTCCCGTGCCTCCAGCTGCCGCGCGGCGACGCCGAAAGCAGGGCTTCTCGATGCATTCCTGAAGACGGAGCGCGAGAAGGGTGCCCCTGATGCGCAGATCGCCAGCGCACGCTCGACCTACATCACGGTCTCCGAAGGCGCGACCGTGAACCAGCGCCTCAAGCCCGTGCCCTGCACGCCGGAAGAACGCGTAACGCTGAAAGGCCGCATGACGGCCTTCGGCAAGGGCACGTTTGAAGGTCTCTGAGGGTTTGCCGGTTCCATGTTGCGTTTTCGCTCCCTTGTGCCGGTGCTGATCTCTGCTGCCGCCATCGGCGGCTGCCAGAGCGTGGCGCATGTGCCGGGCACGCCGGAATATGCTGCAGCCCAAGTCTCGCGCGGCTATGATTGCGGCCTGCGCGTCGAGCGCGCGCGGGTGGCCGCACGGTTGCGCGCCGATGAGCGCCCTGTGTTCCGCCAGGCCGGCGCGCAGGCTGCCGTGCGCTCCTACAATGCGCCGCGCCATTGCAGCGACTGGGAGAGGGCCGCCGTGCAGGGCGAGCTGAACCGCCTGACGCAGTGATGTTTTTGCCGATCCCCGGACGGGTGGAGCGAAGCTGAACCTGATCCGGGGCCCAGCGCCAGAAGAGCCGCGCAGCGGCACAAGACAGGTTCGGCGTTTCGTACGTCAGTGCGCTGGACTCCGGGTTCCATTCCGCTGCGCTGCATGGCCCCGGAGATCGTGCAGGGGTTCAGGGCGCAGCGCTGCCCCGGAAAGACATTTGAGGGCGGAAGCGGGTGCCATACGCATCCACCGCCACTTGATCCTTGGCGCATTGCAAGTCAAAGGACGCTGATGCCGCCGAGTACTCTCACCAGCGACCTCGTCACCGCCATTGTCGTGGCTTTTGACAGCGCTCATGCGCTGCCCGATTGCCTGACCGCGCTGGCAGGCGAGGGTGTACGCATGGTTGTTGTCGACAATGCGAGCTCGGACGCGAGCGCCAACATCTCCATCGCCCTGGGGGCGACCCTCATTCGCAATGCCCGCAACGAGGGCTATGGCCGCGCCAACAACATCGGCATGGCGGCTGTCACGACGCCTTATGCGCTGATCGTCAATCCCGATCTGGTTGTGGGCAGGGGCTCTGTGAAGGCGTTGCTGGAGGCAGCAGGACGCTGGCTGGATGCGGCGCTGTTTGCGCCGCGCATCATCGAGCCGAGTGGACGCCTGTTCTTCCAGCGCCGCTCGCTGCTGGCGCCAGACCACCTCAATCAGGCCCACACGCTGATTGTGCCCGAGGGTGATTGCTGCGCCCCGTTCCTGTCCGGTGCCTGCCTGCTGGTGCGCCGCGACGTATTCCTTGGGCTGCACGGCTTTGATGAAGAGGTGTTCCTGTTTTACGAGGATGACGACCTATGCCGTCGTCTGCGTGATGCCGGAAACGCGCTGGTGCATGTCGATATGGCCGAAGTACACCATGCACGCGGACGTTCGACGCGGGCCACGCCTGAGCGCGCCTTTGCCGCTCGCTGGCATCTGGCGTGGTCGCGCGCCTACATGCAGGCGAAATATGGGCTGCCGTCGGATGCGATGGCGGAATGTGCAATCAATGCCATGAAAGCAATGGGTTATGGCATGTTGCTCAACTTCGGCAAGGCGCGGCGACATGCAGGTTCGGCAGCAGGCGCGCTGGCGTTCTTGCGCCATGAGCGCGCTTTGGTGCGCGAAGGACTTGCGGCATCGACACTGGACGCCCGGAGGCAGGCATGAATGGCTGGCCCGCTGCCACGGTCGAAAGCGCCTTGGGCAAACCGCACAACAATTTCGGCCTGCTGCGTCTGCTGCTCGCGCTTGCCGTTGTCGTGTCGCATGCCTTCAGCGTCACCACCGGTATCGTCGATGACGAGCCGCTGGCACGGCTGACGGGTTTCACGCTGGGCGAACATGCCGTGAATGGCTTCTTTGCCATTTCTGGGTTTCTCGTAACCATGAGTTATGACAGGCGTGGGCTGCAAGATTATGTCATCGCGCGCACCTTGCGCATTGCGCCGGGGCTGATTGTCGCCGTGCTGGTTGTCGCATTGGTCATGGGCACGGCACTCACACGGCTCTCAGCTTCAGCCTATCTGGCAGAGCCGGGGCTCTGGCGCTTCATCACGGCGACGCTGACCACCTTCAAGAGTGCTGCCCCCCTGCCAGGGGTCTTTGCCGACAACCCGCTGCGCTTCCCGATGGGCACGGTCTGGACGCTGAAATACGAGACATTGTGCTATCTCGGCGTGATTGGATTTGGCCTTGCGGGCTTGATGAAAGCACGGGGATTGGCGCTGGGCATCGCGGTGGCGCTGACGATCGCTGTGCTGGTGCGCGAGATCATCGCGCCAAACGGAGCAAAGGGCGTGGAGACCGCGTTGCGCCTGCCGCTGATCTTTCTCGTGGGTGGGCTGATCTATCTCTGGCGCGAGAAGGTGCCGCTTTCCCTGGCCGGGCTGGCTCTTGGCCTGGCTGCAACAGCGCTGCTGATAGCGACGCCGCTTTACAAGCCGATGCTTTATCTGGTGACGGGCTGGGCCAGCATCGTGCTGGCGCTGGCGCCTGGCCTGACGCACCGCCCGACCGAGCCGCGTGCCGACCTGTCCTATGGCGTTTACCTCTATGGCTGGCCGGTGCAGCAGGCGCTGGTCGCGCTCTGGCCGCTGGCGGGCGCATGGCTTCTGCTGGTGCCTGCCTTGGCGCTGACGGCCATTGTTGCCGCGCTGTCGTGGTATCTGGTGGAGAAACCGGCGCTGGGCCTCAAGCGTCGGCTGATCGCGGCTTCTCCACTGCCTTGAGAAAAGGCAGCACGTCCGAACTCAGGAGGAGAGGCATCAGCCGGACGATCTCCGGGCGCGGGAGCTTCCACCACTCTGTTGCCAATAGCCGCTCGATCACAGCGTCGCTGAAGCGCTTGCGGATCATGCGGGCCGGATTGCCGCCAACAACGGTGTAGGGATCCACATCATGGGTGACGATGGCGCGCGCTGCAATGACGGCACCATGGCCAATGCGCACTCCTGACAGAATGAGGGCTTGCGAGCCGATCCAGACATCATGGCCGACCACCACATCACCGCGCCCGAACGAGGGCACGATGTTCGCATCGGCTTCGGGCCACATCTTGCGCACGGCAGGAAAAGGATAAGTCGTCACCCAATCGGTCCGATGGTTGCCGCCAAGCATAATTTCCACACCATCGGCAATCGAGCCATAGCGGCCAATCGTCAGCCGCGCCTCGCTTTCTGGGAAACGCACCTTGGGTCGGCCATAGGTGTAGCGGCCAATGTCAAACTGTCCGCCAACGCGCCCGATGAGGTGTGCCAGATGCACGCGCGTCTCGTTCTGTGGATTGACGAGCTTGCGCAAGACGCCGCGCGCTGGGCCTGGCAGTCGTGCCCAGACAATCTCATGGGCTGAAGGGACCCATTGCGAGTCGGGCAGGGTGTCGCTTTCGGCGGACGTCACTCGGCGCTGGCTTTCACATCAAGCTTTTCAAAGATGGCTGATGGATCGCTTATCGCAATGACATCGGCAAGGCCAAGGCCCGAGCCAGATTTTGTTTTTGCTGAGACATTGAGCGTGCCGGGCCTGGCGACGAAGCGTGAGAGCGCTGCGGCCAGCTGCTTGGCGCCGTCCGACGGTCCCAGGATGGAGGCAAGGCCAACGGTCGCCATCATCGCCACCTGCTTTTGCAGGTCTTCCGGCTTGGTGCCGGCTTTCTTCGCCTCATTGGCCAGCACTTTTTCCAGCAGGCCAAAGTTGCGCAGCGAGAGGCTCAGTTCCTTGGCCGTCGCACCCAGCACCGCAACCTGCATCAGGGCTGTATCACCGGAGAAAACGTCTTTGGTGATGTTGCCGAGTGTGCCCCTGGTTGTCAGCGAGATCATGTTGGCGGCGGACACATCCAGCGCCTTGATGGCGAGTTCGCTGGAGCCTTGCAGCCACGCCAGGTCCATCAAGGCCGAAAGATCGACGGTCTTGTACCCCATTGCCAGCAGGTCTTTCACGCCTGGATTGTCGCCAGTGTCGATGACGGGAGCCGTGAGATTGTCCAGCTTGAAGCGTATGGCCGTGGGAATGCCATTGACCTGATTGGAGGCGCCAAGCTCGAACAGCTTCATCGCCACCTTGATGTTGGGCTGCGCCGGGCGTCCACGTTTGGCCGCCTGCGGCACATCAGCTTCCAGCCCTTCGATCCGCATCGTGCCGAGTGTGGGAATGAGGTTTGTCGGATCAATGCTGTCGAAATCAGCACCGGGTTTGGCAAGAACTTCGCCAAAGGCCTTGAACATGGGGGCAAGCGAAAACCCGCTGAAGCCGTAGGATGCCACCTTGAGATCAGCGCCCGCGGCCTTCGTGGTCAGCCCGTCCATCCGGAACTCGGATGTCGGCCCGTCCATTTTCATGACAAGGCTCTTCATGCCGACATCGATCTTGTCAGCAGGCTTGTTGCCGACGGTCGGCATCGTCAGCTGCATCTTCAGGTCCTGCGCCTCGCCGGAGCCGAAGGAAATGTCGTCGAGCAGCGACAACACGGCCACCATCAGCACTCGGTCGGACTCCGAGAACGGCTCGTCTTTCTTCTTGGCCTGGGCTGCATCGGACTTGGCGTTCTTGGCAGCCTCGGTTAGTCGCGCAAACAGTGCGCTCCACGGCTCCGCGCCTTGCCTGGCTGCGAAATTGCGGCCAGACATCTTGCCCATGGTCATGCTGCCGAGCGAGCCCAGCTGCATGACGTAGCTGTCAACCGCATACGACTCATACAACGACTTCATTGGCGGTTTGTCGCCAGCGGGCGCCTTTTCGGTCATGATCCGCGCCAGATGGGTGATGTCCACACCCGCGATCTTCATCAGGCCAAGCTTGCCCTCGATCTTGCCAAGCAGCGGATCCTGGGTGACCGATGTGGCGCTGTCGAATGTGCCGTCGGCGATGCGCCCCGCCACGATGCCGTTGAGCTTCACGTCGCGATAAGACGTGTTCTGCTCCTGCGGGCCGATTTTCTGCGTCAACACCAATTCTGGAATGATGATCTGGCCCGCATTGAACTTCGTGAGACGCGCCACGGCGCTTTCCGAAGAATTGATGTCAAACAGCGCCAAGACCGCGCTGCGGTCGAGCGGCGTGTTCTTCACCTCGATCTTCGGCGCTTTCAGCACGAAAAAGCCCATATCCATGCTCACATTGTCGAGCACATGATCGGCGGCCTGGGCCAGCTTCACAGGTGTGAGCCATGCAAAGCCAAGGATGGTTGCCATCGCAAAATGACGAAGCGCACGGATTTGCATGTTCGACCTCGTGAAACAGAAAGATTGACAACGAATCGCTTCAAACTGCCGCAACGTCGGGCCAAATGGAAGCAACAAGATTCGACTTTCGAATAAGGCAACTTCAAGGCCTGTTCAGACTGCGCGCGCACTGGCACATCCCGATTTGCCCGTTGCGATTGGCCGGTGGGCGCGCAATAGATCAGCAGTCGGGCGAGGTTCCAAGCTCTGGCACACAGGCATCAGAACAAGGCACGTCGACGCATGCTGCAATATGTTTCGCCGCTCAATCTTATCAGCGCCATGACGCTGCTCCTGGCGGCAGCCTTTGCGCCAGCAGCGCAGGCGCAGGCTGTCGAGCCCTTGACCGTCATCACAGAAAGCGGCCGCCATGCCTTTTCTGTCGAGGTGATGCGCACACCGGAGGGCCGCGCCAAGGGGTTGATGTTCCGCAACTACATGCCGCCTGACCGGGGCATGCTGTTTGACTTCCAGCGCGTCGAACCCGTCTCGATGTGGATGCAGAACACCTATATTTCGCTCGACATGCTGTTCATCAGGGCCGATGGCACCGTGGCACGCGTGGCAGAGAACGCCGAGCCACTGTCAACGCGCACGATTCCCTCGGGCGAACCCGTGCTGAGCGTGCTGGAGTTGAATGCCGGTGTTGCTGCCAAGATTGGCGTCAAGCGTGGCGACAGGGTCGAGCATCCGCTGTTTGGCAAACCATAGCGCGAGATTGCCAGCCTTTTGCCGCCATTCTTCTTGCTTGGCAGCCCATGCACATGATAGCCCGTGGCAGCCGCAAACGCGCGGTATCCATGAAGGCCCGGAGTGTAGCGCAGTCTGGTAGCGCATCTGGTTTGGGACCAGAGGGTCGCAGGTTCGAATCCTGCCACTCCGACCATCATGGCCAGAGGCAGGTTCTGAACAAGCAGGATTTGGCAAAAGACATGACCGCACGCATCTACCGCCCGACCAAGAGCGCCATGCAGTCTGGTGTGTCCAAGACACGCTGGCTGCTGGAATATGAGCCGGAGCGCCCGCGCGAGGTCGAGCCGCTGATGGGCTGGACGTCATCCGGCGACATGAAGAGCCAGCTGAAGCTCTGGTTCGATTCGGAAGAGGACGCCGTGGCCTATGCCGTGCGCAACGGCATTCCGCACAGGGTCGAGCGCCCCAAGGCGCCAGTGCAGCGCAAGGGCGGCACTTATTCCGACAATTTCAAGTTCAACCGCGTCGGGCAATGGACGCATTGACCGGGACGCACTGATTTTGACGCGTTGAATGGCGTGCAGCACTCTGATCTCCAGCGTGCTGCCTTGAGTAACAACGGGCCCGTAGCTCAGATGGATAGAGCAGCAGCCTTCTAAGCTGCTGGTCGCTGGTTCGAATCCAGCCGGGCTCGCCAATTTCATTGCCCTGCCGACCTGCCGGACGCGATGTTGTCTGGCTTCGTCTGTTGTCTGACCTGTGGTATCGTCGCGTTGAATTCGCAAATCGAGATGATGTGATGCCCGACAGCTCAACTCAGAATTTGACGCTTGACGATCTGATCGTCTCTGATCCCCAGATCATGGCTGGACGCCGCGTGTTCAGGGGAACGCGAGTGCCAATCGAGGTTGTTTTCGAAAATCTGGCAGATGGCATGTCGCTTGAGGCAATTCTCGACGAATACGACACGCTGTGCCGTGAGGATGTTGTGCGTTTGATCGAGCTGGCGTCCGAAGCCTTGGCTCAACCGAGGGCTGCGTGAAGGTTGTCATCGACGAGGGCGTGCCTCGTCTGCTCGCAAAACTGCTGTCAGAAGTCGGCATTGAAGCGAACCGTTTTCCGCTGGAATGGCGAAATCTCTCTAATGGCAAGCTTATTGATGTTGCCGAGAAAGCAGGATTTGGTTGCCTCCTGACAAATGATCGCAACATGGCAAATCAGACAAGTTTAATTGGGCGAAACATTTCGGTTGTCGCGCTGCCGTCCAACAAGGTGTCGGTCATCCGTGATCGGGCCGCAGACATTGCAAACACCATCCGCCAGTCGGCGCCCGGACAGCACATTGTCATGGACATGGATGGCAGCCGATCTGTTCGACAAAGCGGTAGGGACGGCGTCGCCCAGGTTCAGTTGCAGCCGGTTTCGCCATTCAAGCCAGCATAGCTGTCGTTCCCAGCATCGGTCCGACTTTCACAGGTTGGTTTGGGGGGCACGCACTGATCGCCCCTCGCCACCCGCGCCCTGATGCGCTAGAGCGCGCGGCATGATGTTGTCCCGTTTTCTCGCCAAGACCACCGCGCTTGCCGCAATCTCCCACCTGCGCGCCTGCCTGCTGCTGCTGGCGCTATCTCTCGCCTGTTTCCTGCCGGGCTTTGTCACGCTCCAGCCGATGGACCGTGACGAGCCGCGCTTTGCGCAGGCCACCAAGCAGATGCTGGAGACGCGCGATTTCGTCGATATCCGCTTTCAGGACGAAGCGCGCCACAAGAAGCCGGTGGGCATCTATTGGCTGCAAAGCCTGACGGTGAGTGCAGGCGAGGCGCTGGGCGTCGACAAGGCGCGCACGCAGATCTGGCTTTACCGGCTGCCATCACTGATCGGCGCTGTCGCGACTGTGCTGCTGACTTACTGGGCGCTGCTGGCTTTCACCACGCCGCCGCTGGCGCTTCTGGGCGCCGCCCTCATGGCAGCCTCGATCCTGCTGGGCGTCGAGGCGCGGCTGGCCAAGACCGATGCGCTGCTGGCGGCCTGCGCGGTGGCGACCATGGGCGCGCTCGCGCGTGTCTGGCTGGATTGGCAACGCGCGCTGCCTTTTGCCCTGCATGAGCGCAACTGGCTGATCTTCTGGTCAGCCACGGCGCTGGCGCTGCTCATCAAGGGGCCGATCGTGCCGATGGTCTGGGGGCTGGCGGTGCTGGTGCTTTCGCTCAAGGAGCGTTCGTTCCGCTGGTTCATGGCGCTAAAGCCGGGCAAAGGCCTGCTCATCTGCCTGCTGGTGGTGCTGCCCTGGGTCCTCGCCATTGCCTGGAAGACGGGCGGCGCTTTCTTTGCCGAGAGCGTTGGCAAGGACATGCTGGGCAAGGTCACTGAGGGCCAGGAAAAGCATGGCGGGCCTCCGGGGCTTTATCTGCTGATCTTCTTCGGCACTTTCTGGCCAGCGGCGGCCCTGGCCGCCATGGCGCTGCCCTTCGGTTGGCAGAATCGTCGGACGCCGCAAGTCGCCTTTCTGGCGGCCTGGGTGCTGCCGTCCTGGCTGGTCTTCGAGCTGGTGCCGACCAAGCTGCCGCATTACGTGCTGCCGCTTTATCCGGCGCTGGCTGCTCTCGCGATGCTGGCGTTGGCGGCTGGCGCTCTCGATCCCCGCCGACGTGGCGCTGTGCTCACAGCCAGCCTCATGGTGTTGATTCCGGCCATGCTGCTGGCTGGCACTGGGGCGGGGGCCTGGATTCTCGACCGATCCATGGCGTTCATTGCGATTCCGCTTCTGCTGATCGCGCTGGTCCTGGCAGTACTGGCCGTGCGGACGTTTGCGCGCGGCGATGCACAGGGCGCTCTCTGGCATGGCGTGCTGGCCAGCATCGTTGTCAGTCTGGGTGTCT
>JAYWHQ010000063.1:0-1705 GCA_043777655.1 Allobosea sp.
GCTGCGTTCATGTTGTCTGGCCAGAGGCTGCTGATCCGGGCGTTGAGCCCGCACCAGCCTGATCGACCTAGCCGCAGGGCGCGGCGTTTTGTGCTGCACCTCAACCTGATCATCGGATACGCCATGCTTGGAGGTGCGGTGTTGCCCATCTTGCGCGCATGGGGCGCAGGTGCGGGTCTGCGTGACGTGATTGCGACGTTCGGCGTCGCGGGTCCGGTGACGCTGGCTTTGATGGCCATGGCGTTTTTCAACCGTCAAGCCATCGCAGCGCTTGTGGCTGGACCCAAGCCGCGCAGCAGACGGCGGGCCTGGATCGCTCGGCATTGGCCGGCCATCCTGATGTTGGTCGTCGGTTTGACCTTCATCGCCGCCCAGCTCGCCCAAACTCTGGAAACACCATTGCCAGGACTGGCTGTGGTCACGACGCTGGCTTTCGTCATCATCGTGCCGCTGCTTGACCGTTTGCTCGGGGCCTGGACGGCGGAAAGCCGCTTGCATGAGAACCTCGCGCTTGCCCGCGTCGCCTTGCGGATGACAGTGCGCCCCGCATTGCTGGCCATCATTGGCAGCCTGCTTCTGGTGCTCTGGTTCGGGCCGCTGATCTTGGCGCGCAGCGGCGGTGTCCAGCACTATGCCTCGCTCGCAACGACACTTGCCATTCTTGGTCTCGTTGCAACCTATGTCTGGAACCTGATCACCGCAGCCTCCGCGCGGGCCTTGCACCACGATCAGGATGCGCGGACCGACGAGGAAACGCATGTGCCGTTGACGCGCTTCCAGACGCTGGCCCCATTGCTGGCAGGCATTGGCCGCTGGACGGTCGCGGCACTGGCGGTCCTGTCAGCCCTGATCATGCTTGGCATCAACGTCTGGCCGATCGTGACGGGCCTGAGCGTGTTTGGCATCGCCATCGGGTTTGGCTCTCAGGCGCTCGTCAAGGATGTGGTCTCGGGCATCTTCTTCCTTGTCGACGATGCGTTCCGCCACGGCGAGTTCATCGAGACATCGGGGGCGAAGGGCGTGGTCGAGAAGATCTCGATCCGCTCGGTGTCGCTGCGTCATCAGCGCGGAGCGCTCGCGACGATTCCGTATGGTTCGATCGGCAAGATCCAGAACTTCAGCCGTGATTGGGTGGTCGAGAAGCTGCTTTTCCGCGTGGCACTCGAGACGGATGTCGAGGCGGTCCGCAAACTGTTCAAGAAGCTAGGACAGGAGTTGGCCGCCGATCCCGAACTCGCCCCCGATCTGATCGAGCCGTTCAAGAGCCAGGGCATTGCGGAGCTGGAAGATGGCACCTTGGTTGTCAGGGGCAAATTCAAGGCCAAGGCCGGCCGCCAGTTCCTGATCCGGCGCAAGGTTCTGGCGGCCGTGCACAAGGCTTTTCAGGAGAACGGCATCCGCGCTGTCTCGAAACCACTGGATTCCAGCCGCCCAAGCCGATGATGTTGACCGCGAACGGGGGCACCCCAATGCATCGAGTGCCGGTTGCTGCGGTTGGCCAGGCTCAGCCGCGCCGTCTGCGTTGGGCTGCCATCGACAATCAGCGTCACCCGCCGGTTGGCTCTCGTCCTGAACATTGAAGCCCTGCTGCCACCAAAGCCCGATGGCAGGGTCTTCAGAGCACCATCTTTCATGCTATTCGGAGGACAGAACCCGGGTCAGGCGTCCAACATCCTCAATGCTGACTTCAGCACCAGCCACGACA
>JAYWHQ010000064.1:0-1703 GCA_043777655.1 Allobosea sp.
GGAGCTTCAGATGTTGCTGTTCTGGGCCAGGGTCCAGCAGCAGCCAGCCCCTTGCTGTCGGCTGCAACAGGGTTGCTCGAGCTGGGCAAGATCTTTGCCGAAGGTGGCGGGCTCGCCGATCTCGACAGCGCGGGCTTGAGCCGCGCCCACATCAGCTTTCTCGATCCGCAGGGCAAGGAACGTACCGCGCTCGACAATGTCACGGTCAAGCTCACGCGTTCGGGCGAGGGCGTGAGCCGCCTGACGCTCAGCGGCATATCCCCGAGCGGTCGCAAAGACCTCAGCATTGATTTCTCCCGCACGGAAGACAGCGCCCGACAAGCAGAGCTTCGGTTCAGCAATCTGGTTCCGGCGGATGTTTTGCCGTTGCTGGCTGGCCAAACCGGCATGCGCCTCTCAGGTCTGCCATTGGGCGGTAAAGCGATCCTGATCGAACGGCCGGATGGTCAGCGTGTGCTGGAAGCGAGTTTCGAGGTTGGTGCAGGCAAGGCATCAGCCGAGGCGCTTGGCACACAGATCTATCACCTGGACAGGTTGCATGTGTCTGCGCGCAGCAGCGGAACATTCGAGCAAGTCGACCTGCTGAAAGTTGTGATTGAGGGTGGAGACCTGAAGCTTGCCGGTTCCGGGCAAGTGAATGCGCCTCTGAATCAACCCATTCAACTTGATTTGACAGGCCTGGGCCAGGTTCCCGGCATTGGACCTGATGCGCCGGTTCAGATTCCGCGCTTCGAGCTTTCGCTGACAAAGCCCAACAGCGATGAGGTCATGCTGCAGAAGCTCGCGGTTTCGGGCAACGGCATGGATGTCTCGGTCACCGGCCGCGCATACCGGGCGATGGATGGCATCGGGCATGAGGTCAGTGTCCGTGCGACGAACACGAAGGCACGCAGCCTGCTGGCGCTTTGGCCGGCCCTGACATCACCACAGGTGCACGCCCTTCTGTCCGAGCGTCTTGATGACGGGCTTCTCAGGGAGCTGAAAGTGAATGTCCGCATGACGCCGGCCGATGTGCGCAACGTCTTTGCCAGCCTGCCGATTCCTGATGAAGCCGTGGAGGTGGCAATTGCTGCGGGCGGCGTCCGGTTCCGGCTGGCACCGGGTCTGCCCGTCCTGTCAGATGCCGAGCTGACCGGCACGGTCAGTGCGCGTGGCGTCAACCTCGCGATTGGCGCTGCCCGCGTCGACCTTGGCAAGGTCGCGCCGTTGATGTTGACAGAAGGCACCTTCGCGATTGCTGACATGTTCCTGAAGCGACCTGTCGGAAAATCGACATTTCGCGCCACAGGTACAGTGGCGTCTCTGGCGACCCTGCTGGCCAGCCCGGCCCTGAAAGAGTTTGCACCGGTCCAGCTTGATCCGGCCAAGCTGCGCGGCGAAATTGATCTCAGGACAAGCGTTGCCCTGCCGCTGGTGGAGGATTTGAAAGCGGATGAGGTTCAGGTTCAATCGAACGGCGTTGTGTCCAACGTCAACTCGGACACCTTGCTCGGCACGGAGAAGCTGGAAGGCGCGAATCTCGCGCTCAGCTATGACCGGAGCGGGCTGACCCTGCGCGGAGATGGCAAGATCGGCGGTGAGCGTGCGGCCATAGAGCTCAAGCAAACTGCCAAGGGGCAGGGCGAGGCAACAGTCAATCTCGTGCTGGATCAGGCCGCAAGGCAAAAGCGGGGCCTGGGTTTTGACGGGGCTGTCACCGGGCC
>JAYWHQ010000065.1:0-5635 GCA_043777655.1 Allobosea sp.
AGGGCATGAGATAATGCAGCGAGAAGAAGCGGTTCAGCGTCGGGTTATCAACCGAATAGCCGCCCCAGAGGAAAGTCACGATGGTCTCGCCAACGACCGGGAAAGCCGAGAACAGGTTGGTGATGACGGTCGCGCCCCAGAAGCTCATCTGGCCCCAAGGCAGCACATACCCCATGAAGGCGGTGGCCATCATCAGCAGGAAGATCACCACGCCAAGAATCCACAGCACTTCGCGCGGCGCCTTGTAGGAACCGTAATAGAGGCCGCGGAACATGTGGATGTAGACGGCGACAAAGAACATCGAGGCGCCGTTCGAGTGCATGTAGCGCAACAGCCAGCCGTAATTCACATCGCGCATGATGTGCTCGACCGACGTGAAAGCCATGGAGGCATGTGGCGTGTAGTGCATGGCCAGCACGATGCCGGTGATGATCTGCGACACCAGCATCAGCATCAGGATGCCGCCGAAGGTCCACGCATAATTCAGGTTGCGCGGCACCGGATACGACACGGCCGTATCGTGCATGAAACGCACGATGGGTAGCCGGACATCGAGCCACTGTGCAAAACCGGGCTTGGGAACGTAGGTGCTGTGACCGCTCATGGCGTGTGCCTCAGTTGGATCATGCTTCAACGAATACGAATGCTGGCTGAAATCAGCCGATCTTGATCTTGGTGTCGCTCAGGAAGGCATAGGGCGGCACCGGCAGGTTGCTCGGGGCCGGGCCCTTCCTGATGCGGCCCGATGTGTCGTAGTGCGAGCCATGGCAAGGGCAGAACCAGCCGCCGTAATCGCCGCGCACCTCGCCCGGGGCCGAGCCGCCCGGAATGCAGCCGAGATGGGTGCAGGAGCCGTAAAGCACAAGCCAGCGCTCCTTGCCCTCTTTGACGCGGGCCTGGTCGGCCTGCGGATCGGGAAGCGAGGCCACGGCCACCTTGCGGGCATCGTCAATCTCGGCCTGTGTGCGGTTGCGCACGAAAACCAGCTTGCCGCGCCAGAACAGCTTGATCGCCTGCCCTTCCGGGATCGGCGCCAGATCGACGTCGATCGGCGCGCCGGCAGCCACGGTCTGCGCATCAGGAGCCAGCGAGCTCACCAGGGGGATCAGAATGGATGCACCGAACACGGCACCGGCGGCGGAGGTCGCCAGGAAGAGGAAGTCTCGCCGGGTCGTTTCGGTGGTCTTGCCATCTGCCAAGTTTGCCACGTCGTTCTCCTAAAGCAGCCCGGAACCTGTTTCGCTTCCGGCGTGTTCGACATCAATGTTTTGCACGAGCATCACAGGCCGCGCAATGCGACCCGGCGTCACCAGTGCGCCGCTGTTTCGCATGCAGGTTGGCGGAAGTCCACCTTGGAAAAGCTCAAATTGCTAAGCCGCAGGCAATGGCGCGCGCGGCTTTCTGGCGCGTGCCTTGGGCGACGTCTCGCCGGGGTCATCTGCCGCCAGAAATCCACCGGATTGCCGGGCCCAGAGACGCGCATACAGGCCTTTGCGCGAGATCAGCTCGGCATGCGTGCCCTGATCGACGACACGACCGTGATCCATCACCACCAGCCGGTCCAGCGAGGCAATGGTCGACAGGCGGTGAGCTATGGCAACCACGGTCTTTCCCTGCATCAGGTGTTGCAGTTGCTCCTGAATCGCGGCCTCGGTGTCGGAGTCCAGCGCCGAAGTCGCCTCATCCAGCACGAGAATCGGAGCGTTCTTCAAAAGCACGCGCGCAATGGCGATCCGCTGGCGCTGACCGCCCGAAAGTTTCACGCCACGCTCGCCGACACGCGCGTCATAGCCCATGCGCCCTTCCTGATCGCTCAACTTGAGAATGAAGTCATGGGCTGACGCGGCCCTGGCAGCCGCAAAGATTTCATCGTCGCTGGCACCGCTGCGGCCATAGGCGATGTTGTCGCGGATCGAGCGATGCAGCAGCGAATTGTCCTGCGTCACCATGGCAATCTGGCTGCGCAGCGAATCCTGCGTCACGTGGCCGATGTCTTGCCCGTCGATCAGAATGCGCCCGCCCTCGACATCGTAGAGCCGCAGCAACAGGTTCGCGAAAGTCGACTTGCCAGCGCCAGATGGCCCGACCAGCCCGATCCGCTCCCCAGCCGCGATGGACAGCGACAGGTCCTCGAACAGGCCGCCGGCGCGACCATAGTGGAACGTCACCTTGTCGAAGCTGATCGCGCCCGCGCTGACCAGCAGGGGCTTTGCACCGACATCATCACCCAGCCCATGCGGCTTGGCGATGGTTTCCATGCTCTCCTGAACGGCGCCGATGTTCTCGAAGATGCCGCGCACAAGATGGATGACCCAGCCCGACATCTGCACGAGCCTGAGCACCAGTCCGATCGCAGCAGCCACGGCGCCCGGCGTCATCTGCCCCGCATTCCACAGCCAGATCGAAAGCGCGGCGGTGACGACAACCAGCAGGCTGTTCATCACCTGCAGCAGCACGCTGACCACCGTGATGAGCCGCGTCAGATCCAGAAAAGACTGGTTCCAGCGGGTCAGCGCGCCACGCACGGCCGAGCGCTCGGCATCGGCCCGGGCGAAGAGCTTCACGGTCAGGATGTTGGTGTAGGAATCGACGATGCGCCCGGTGGCGGATGAGCGTGCCTGCGAATTCTCTTCAGAGCGTTTCTGCGCGCGCGGCACGAAGTAGACCAACAGCAGGACATAGCTGATGATCCAGAGCGCGACCGGCATCGCCAGCCAGATGCTGGTGCTGCCAAAGAAGCCGAGCGCGACGCCGGCAAAGATCAGCACATACCAGAGGTCATCGATCACCTCGATGGTCGCGCCCCGGATCGACTGCCCGGCCTGGATGACGCGCGAGGCCAGCCTGCCGGCAAAGTCGTTCTGGAAATAGCTCAGCGCATGACCGAGCGTGTAGACATGGTTGCGCCAGCGGATCTGGTTGGTGATCTGCGGCACCACGACCTGATCGACGATGGCGTGGTTGGCGAAATAGACCAGCGGGCGCACCACCAGCAGCAGGAAAGCCGCCCCCAGCAACAACGAGCCATGCTCGCGCCAGATGGTGGCGCCATCTTTCGCTGCCAGCAGGTCAACCAGCCAGCCGACCATGAGATACATGGCCGCCTCGATGCCGCTGAAGACGAGGCCCGTCAGCAGAATCAGCCCCATCCAGCCCTTCACACCCTTGATGTGATGCCACATGAAACGCCAGACGCCGGCGGGCGGCGCGGTCTTCTCGTCAAAAGGCGCAAAAACATCGACGCGTGATTCAAGATGACGGAACAGGGCTGCCAGCATGATGGGCGCCCTCCTGCGGTCGCGCGGTGTCGTGAAAACGCCGGTCTTACAGCATGGAAAGTGACAGGGTAAGCGTGGCAGACGCCGCAGGTGCCTGCATCCGTGCGCCAGAATGCTTCAGGCGGCCTTGATCCGCATCGGCATGAACGTCTCCGGCGGGGCGGGCCGGCAGAACAGGTATCCTTGGCCGCGCTCGGCACCGATCAACTGGATTGCGATGCGCTGTTCGTCGGTCTCGATGCCTTCGACCACGACCTGCATGCCGAGATTGCGCGCCAGCTGGCAAACAGCCTCGATGACAGCCTTCGAGGCAGGATTGGTCGTCACATCGCGGGCAAAGCTCTGGTCGATCTTCACCTGCGAGAACGGATAGGTGGAAAGATAGCCCAGCGACGAATACCCCGTGCCAAAATCGTCGAGCGAGAAGCGCACGCCAATGCGCCGCAGCTCGCGAATCGCATCAAGCGTCGCCTGCTTGTCCTCGATCAGCAGCGACTCGGTGACTTCCAGCGTCAGGCGCCTGGCTGGCAGGCCAGATGTCAGCAGCGCGTCCTTGATGGTCGCGATCAGCTTGTGCGGCTCACGGAATTGCAGCGGCGAGACATTCACGGCCACGCTCGCATCGCTGTCCCAGAGGGCCGCATCCGCACAGGCCTGACGGATGGCGAACTCGCCCATGGGCAGGATAAGGCCGCATTGCTCGGCAATCGGGATGAAGATGCCCGGCGGCACCATGCCGCGCGTCGGGTGTTTCCAGCGCATCAGCGCCTCGCAGGAGACGATTTTCTGCGACTTGAAATCGATGATCCCCTGATAGTGCAGGCTCAGCGTGTCATTGCTGCAGGCCGCGCGCAGGTCAGCTTCAAGGTCCTGCCGGTCGCGCACCTCTTCGGCCATCTGCGGCGTGAAGACCGCGAACCGGTTCCGGCCAGCCGCCTTCGCCTTGTAGAGCGCCGTATCGGCATGGCGCAGCAGATCGCCTGCATCGGAGCTGTGTTCCGGCGCCATGGCGATACCCGCGCTGGCTGTCACATGCAGCAGCCTGTTTTCCAGAATGAACGGCGCTGCCATGACCTCGATGATGTGGCGCGCCACAGTCTGTGCTGTCTCGGCAGATGCCTCTTCATGGATCAGCACGAACTCGTCGCCGCCGAAGCGCGCCAGCACATCGCCATGGCGCACAGCCATGCGCAGCCGCCGTGCCGTTTCAAACAGCACCTGATCGCCAACATCATGGCCAAGCGTGTCATTGACCTGCTTGAACCCGTCGAGATCGATGTAGAGCACGGCGAAGGGCCGCCCGCCGTCCCGCAGCCTGCGGCAGCTCGCTTCCAGCATGGCGCCGAGCTCGAAACGGTTGGCAAGGCCGGTCAGCTCATCATAGCGGGCCATATGCTCGACGCGTGCCTGCGTCTCCTTGCGGCGCGTGGCATCCTCCGTCAGCATCAGGATGCCGCCCTTGTCGGCAGGCGAGAGGGAAACGGCGTAGATTTTTCCAGCAGTGGTGTTGAGCTCGAAAGAGACGGGCTTCCCCTTCACGAAAACCTGCTCCATCGCCTGGCGCAATTCGCGCACATGGTCAGGGCGCATCACCTTGCGCTCGATCAGGTGACGAACCGTGCTGGCAATCGATGTCCCGGCAGCCCCCAGCTTTTCCGGCAGCTCGAACAGGTTGCGGTGGTGCATGTTGCAAAGCTGCAGCCCGAGCGACCTGTCAAACATCGCCAAGCCATGCACCATGTTGTTCAGCGCGGCATCAAGCGTGATGTTCTGCTGGCCCAGTTCTTCTGTCAGCCTGGCGCTGGCCTTCGTGGCGGCGGCCAGCGCCATGAGATTGCGATGAACAGAGAGCGTGATGCCGATGTT
This sequence comes from Allobosea sp., assembly GCA_043777655.1. Taxonomy (GTDB): domain Bacteria; phylum Pseudomonadota; class Alphaproteobacteria; order Rhizobiales; family Beijerinckiaceae; genus Allobosea. Next base: position 5,145 of record JAYWHQ010000065.1, read on the forward strand.
GGTGGCAATGAACAAAAAGGCGAAATAGCCGATCGGATGATAGTCGACGTCATGCGCATTCAGCAGCCCGAATGCGAGAGGCAGGCTGGCGGCGAGCAGCTGCATCATGACAAAGCCGGGCCGCCCGGCATTGCGCGCAACAAAGCCACTGGCAAAAGCGATGGTTACGGCCACGGCCGTGACGTGAGCGCCAGCATCGCGCGTCCAGACCAGGGCCGCATAGCAGCAGAACCCGAGCGCTGCGCTGAAGATGCTCGCGCCTGCCAGAAAGGCCAGGTCCCAGCGCCGCGTGGCAGCAAAATCATCTGCATCATGAGCATGCCGACGATACAGCAGCATGATCGCGATGCGCACGAGCGCGATCACCACCATCAGGCCTGTCAATTCTGCAAACAGGATGTTCCTGGTGGCAAGCCAGCAGATCCAGGGCGTCACGACACCTGCAATGGCACCCTGAATGATGGAAGCCGGAGACGAGAACAGCGAGGCGA
>JAYWHQ010000066.1:0-5616 GCA_043777655.1 Allobosea sp.
GTTCCGGTTTGAGTGGCAGGTTCTAGAGCTGCGCTGCGTCCGGATGGGCCTTTGCAAGCTGGGCTTTTTCGAACAGCAGCACGATGGGCACGGACAGGGCCAGCGGGATGAGCAGATAAAACAGCCTGAACACCAGCAACGCTGCCAGCACATCCAGTTTCGGAATGCCTGGCAATGCGGCAATGAACAGCACCTCCATCACGCCGAGGCCACCCGGCGCCTGGCTGATGAGGGCTGCTGAAAACACCGCAACGAAAATGCCCAGCACGATGAAGAAGCCGGGATTGCCTGCCTCGGGCAGGGCGAAATAGATGATCGCGGCTGCCGCGATGATCTCCAGCGGTGCAATTGTGAGCTGGCGGATCGCGACCGGCCAATGCGGATATTCCAGCCGGAAGGTGCGGAACTGGAAGGCCTTCAGGTTGAGCAGCGAGGCCGCGAGATAGGCGGCGACAAAGCCGAGACAGCCAATGCCGATCAACCGTGCCATCCATTCGGGCAGCTTGAGCAGGCGGTGGATCAGGTCCGGCTCGAAGGTGAAGACGATGCCGCCGCACAGCGCCATGCCGAGCGCGAATGTGAGCGAGCAGAACGCCACCAGCACCGCGACCTCTGCCGCGCTCAGGCCCTTGGCGGAATAGGCGCGATACCGCACCATGCCGCCGGAGACGACAGAAGCGCCGATGTTGTGAGAGAGCGCATAGGTGGTGAAGGAGCACAGCGCGATGTAGCGCATCGAGATGCCCTGCAGCTTGCCCAGATGCATCAGCGCGATGCGGTCATAGCCCGCCAGCGCCGCGTAGGCCGCCAGCGTGGCGAGGGCGACGAAAATCCAGCGATGGGCCGGAATGGCTTTCAGCGCATGCCAGAGCTCGCTTATCGAGTTGCCCTGGAACTCGCGCCAGAGCAGCCAGCCGGAAAAGGCGACGGCACCGAGACCGATGGCAGGCCAAAGAAATTCGAGGATGCGCTTCATTGTGCCTGTTGCGCCCCGCCACGTGGGAGCCGGGCTTCACCAGGAAGGTCAATGCGACGCTCGTGGTCTGTCGTGAATGAGTCGCTTGGCAAATCGCTGCGCATTGGCAACACTTGGCGCATGAAAGACTCGCTGTCCATCAGTCTGAATGGTACCACGGCGCTGCCACGTGGCAAGATTGCGACGATCGTGACATCGCTGGAGATGACAGCGTCTCCCGGAAAGCGCGATGGCGCCGATCGCCTGCCTGATGGCCACGTCGGATTGGGGCTGGCGAGGCTCACAGGTCAGCAGCTTCCACGCTATCTGGCGCTTTACCGCGAGCTGGGCTGGCGCTGGATGTGGTTCTCGCGGCTGGTGATGCCGCAGGCCGAACTTGCCGCCATTCTGGATGATCCCGAAGTGGAGGCCTATGCTGTCTTGCAGAATGGCCGTGATATCGGCCTCCTGGAGCTGGACCGGCGCGTGGCGGGCGAGGTCGAGATCGCATTCTTCGGTTTGCTGGAAAGCGCGGTGGGGCAGGGCATAGGCGCTGGCCTGATGGCGCAGGCGCTTGAGCTGGCGTGGGCACCTGCGGCCAGCAGCGAGAAACATGCCGACGCCATTTCCCGCGTCTGGGTGCACACCTGCACCTTCGATCATCCGGGCGCTGTGCGGTTTTATCAGCGCTGCGGCTTCACGATCTGTCAGCTCGGCATCGAGGTGGTGGATGATCCGAGACTGGCGGGGCATTTGCCTCTGGTCGCAGCGCCGCATGTGCCGGTGCTGCGGTGAAACTCACCAAAAACCCGCCGGAGTGACCGGCGGGCTTTTTTGCAGGGTCGTCCAGCCGCATTCACGCGTTGGCGCGCATGCTCCTGAGGCCAATGGAATCCATCATCGATTGCTCGCGGGCAGCTTCGGCGGCGCGCTCGGAGGCTTTCTCGCGGTCTTCGAGGATTTCGACCTTCTTCATGTCGTCGAAGGCCTCCTGAAGCGCGGATTTGGCCTCTTCCAGCTGGGTTTTCAGATTGTCAGCTGACTGAACAAGGTTGTCCCGGCGTCCCATCGCGGCCTTGGCATAGGTCGGATAGGCGAAGTGCGTCGGGTCGGTCATGTTTGCCCGCGCTTCCTCGGCCTTGATCTCGCGATCCAGGTCCCCGGCCATGCGGTGAAACTCGTTGATCATCATCTCGATCTGGGTCACCCGGCGACGCTTTTCGTCCACCTGGAACCTCTTGAGACGCAAAAGGGTCTCTCGCGACTTCATGTCGTGTCTTCTCCGATACGCTTGGGTGCGCGCCGACCCCTCAGCACGCTCCCGGTCAAAACACTCCGCGAGACAAATGCACCATGAAGCAAGGAGGTTGACCGTTCCTTACCGGGAAGGCGCGAATTCGAACGCTTCCTCGCGTTGATGCGAGGCGCGCCATGCAGCAACGGGCGTGGCCGCGCCGGAATGTGCGTGCTAGCCCGGATGTCCACCCTCCGGACCGAATCTGTCCATGAAGATGTCTCGCGTCGATCCTCTTCTCCTGTGTGCGCTGGCCATTACCCAGACGGTTGGCTGGGGCGCGACATATTACCTGCCATCGGCCTTCAGCCTGTCGTTGCAGCGTGATCTGGGCTTTTCACCCGCAATGGTGTTCAGCGCGGTGACGGCGTTGCTGGTCACAGGCGCGCTGATGGCCCCGTTTGTCGGACGCTATCTCGAGCACGCGCGCACCATGCCTGTGCTGGTTGCCTGCTCGCTCGGCGGTGCGACCGGGCTCGGGCTGCTCTCGCAGGCGCAGGGGCTCTGGTCTTATCTGGCCGCCTGGGTGGTCATCGGCTCGTCCTCGGCCACGATCCTGACATTGGCGAGCCACGTGATTGTCGTGCGGGCCAGCGGCGACAAGGGGCAAAGCGCGATCACGCTGCTGGCCGTGGTCGGCGGGCTCTCTGTGGCCGTGTTCTGGCCGCTGACCGAATACCTGCTCCGGCATCTGAGCTGGCGGGAGGTGGCCATGATTTATGCCCTGCTGCATCTCGTGATCTGTGCGCCGCTGCACGCCCTTGTGGTCGGGCGCGCGGACCGCCGCCACCAGCGGGCGCTGAGCGACCCCGACCATCGGCCGCACGCCATTGTTTCACGGCTCGATCTCGAGGCGCGCCGGGCCGGCTTCTGGTTTGCCGTGCTCGCGTTCTCGTCGGCGGGCTTTGTCTCCTGGGGGCTGCCGCTGCATTTCATCGCGATCTTCCAGGAAGCGGGCATCGGCTTTGCCGTCGCTGTCTGGCTCGGTTCGTTGAGCGGGCCCTCCCAGGTGCTGGCGCGCGCCGTGCAATGGCTCTGGCTCGACAAGGTGGCTGATCCGGTCAGGATCGCGCTGTGGTCGGCGGTCATCACGGTGCCGGTTGTGGTCGCGCCGCTGTTCTTTGGCTTTGGTGTCGTCTTCGCCTTCGTGTTCGTGGTGACCTACGGACTGGTTTCAGGCTGGGTCAGCCTGGCGCGGTCAACCCTGCCGCTGGTGCTGTTTGGCTCCGGCGGGTTTGCGACGCTGATCGGGCGGCTGGCATTGCCGCTCAACCTCACCTTCGCCGCCTCGCCCACCTTTTATGCCTTGGTCATGGAGCGGACGGGCACGCGCGGCGCGATCATCATCTCGCTGGTGCTGCTGGTGGTTTCGGCGCTGGCCTTCCTGCAGCTGGACAGGCTGGCGCGCCCGGTGACAGGCGCTCAGCCCAGCGAGACATGAAGCTTAACGCGACATGATTTCGGCCAGCATCGCGTAGCTTTCGGCCAGCGAGGTGGATTCGTCCTTGGCCTGTTTCAGGAAGCCCTCCAGCGCCGGGTTGAGGCGGATGGCCTCGTCGACCTCGGGCGAGGAACCGGGGCGATAGGCGCCAAGGCGGATCAGCTCTTCCATGTCGGCATAGGTCGCCAGCACGCGGCGGGACTCCTGCACGACCGGCCAATACGCCGGATCACACGAGCGCGGCATGGTGCGCGACACGGATTTCAGGATGTTGATGGCCGGATAGCGGCCGCGCTCGGCGATCGAACGCTCCATGACGATGTGGCCATCGAGAATGCCGCGCACGGCATCCGCCACAGGCTCGTCATGATCGCCGCCATCGACCAGCACCGTGAACAGCCCGGTGATGGCGCCATCGCCCGTGCCGGGTCCGGCGCGCTCGAGCAGACGCGGCAGTTCGGCAAAGACGGTGGGCGTATAGCCCTTGGTGGTCGGCGGCTCGCCGGCCGCCAGGCCGATCTCGCGTTGCGCCATGGCAAAGCGGGTGACCGAATCCATCAGGCAGAGCACCTGCGCGCCCTGATCGCGGAAATACTCGGCCAGCGTCAGCGTCATGTAAGCAGCCTGCTTGCGCATCAGGGCCGGCTCGTCCGAAGTTGCGACCACGACGATGGAGCGCGCCAGCCCTTCAGGCCCCAGATCGTCCTGCAGGAACTCCTGCACCTCGCGGCCGCGCTCGCCGACCAGCCCGATGATGTTGACGTCAGCTGCCGTGTAGCGCGCCAGCATCGAGAGCAGCACGGATTTGCCTACGCCGGAGCCGGCGAAGATGCCCATGCGCTGGCCGGTGCAGCAGGTGAGGAAGGCGTTCATCGAGCGCACGCCCAGATCAAGCGGCGGGCCGACGCGCCTGCGTGCATGGGCGGGCGGCGGGTCGGCGCGATAGGGATAGAGCTGGTCGCCCTGTGGCAGCGGCGGGCCGCCATCGACGGGGCGACCCAGCGCATCGATGGTGCGGCCAAGCCAGCCCAGGGTCGGGCGCGCGCCGGGCCGGGCCTGCCGCACATAGGCCGGACAGCCGCGCCGGATGCCCTCGATGGTGCCGAACGGCATGGCGAGCGCCTTCTCGCCGGAAAAGCCGATGATCTCGCAGGCGACGATCCGGGAGGCGGCAATCTCGATCTCGATGCGCCCGCCAAGCTGCATCGCCCCCACAGGGCCCGCGATCTCGACCAGCAGGCCACGCACGGCGGACACGCGCCCATAGGTGGTGCGATCCTCCAGCCCCTCGATTTCGGCTTTGAGCGTGGCAAGACGTGAGCTGTGCTGTGAAACCGACACGCGGATCCCCGTGAATCAAGATTCGTGAATATGCCATCGCATTAGTGATTCGTTTACTCGCCTCGTTAACAATGCGTTTCAGGATGATTTGCCCAACCGCGTCGCGAACGGGTGGATCGTCTGGCCAACAAGTGTTGCGTCAAAGACTCAGATTCGGGCGAAAAGAATCCTTCCGGGGATTAAATTGAATCCGCTTGACTCTTTCTGCAGCGAAGCACTTGCGCACGAGAATCACGGTTTGTTAACCAATTAACCGTAGCGTGACGTGTGGCGTAGGAAAGTGCTGGTGGATCGTCGCCTGGTGGCCGTGGGGGCTTGAGGCGAAACGAACAGGATCGCTGGTTCCGAGGCGAAATTGAGGACGTGACATGCGGGTTTTGCTGGTCGAAGACGATAGCGCCACCGCTCAGAGCATCGAGCTGATGCTCAAATCTGAGAGCTTCAATGTCTATACGACAGACCTCGGTGAAGAGGGTGTCGATCTGGGCAAGCTTTATGACTACGACATCATTCTTCTCGACCTGAATCTCCCCGACATGTCGGGTTACGAGGTTCTCCGGTCGCTCCGGGTTTCCAAGGTCAAGA
>JAYWHQ010000067.1:0-5583 GCA_043777655.1 Allobosea sp.
AACAGAAAACTGAAACTCAGAGCGGCGCAGATCCGTAAAGCTTTCATGGGAAGTCCCCTTGTTGGTTTTATGGGTTGGCAGGTGGAAAATACATGAACTCGAGCAGCACACAGCCATCTCGGCTGGAGAAAGGGCCATGCACGACATGTGCCGGGCGGCAGGCAAAGGTTCCTGCTCGAAGAAGCGGCTCTTCAACTGCACCTGGCAAGCCAAGTGACAGCGAGCCGGAGAGGACAAACACCTCCTCGCACCAGAGGTGCGAAACCGGGTGACTGACAAAAGCACCCGGTGCCCAACGCGCCAGTCGTGTCACGCAACCCTGCCTGTTCGGCACATCGACATGGCCAGACAGGATTTTCTCCTCGACGCCCTGATAGCCGGCAACAGGTTTCCACCCATCTTCGGTCAACGCATCAAAAAACTCGCGATGGGCTTTCCCGAACAGTCCGAAACCCGGATGCGGTGCAAGGCTCATGCGCACCTCACAACACGGCCAGCTGCGCGTTGAGGATGTCGGTCACGAGCATGTTGCCAGGCCGATGCGTGATGGCGAAGGGCAACCTGGCTGCCTCGATCACCGCCTGCGGCGTGACACCGCACGCCCAGAACACCGGCAGCTCGTCATCGTTGACCATGACAGGGTCTCCCCAGTCAGGCTGACCAATATCTGCAATGCCGATCAGATCAGGTCGCCCGATATGCACCGGCGCGCCATGAACTGCCGGAAAGCGCGTGGTGATCTGGATGGCACGAATTGCTTCTGCTGGCCGGAAAGGCCGCATTGACACCACCAGAGGCCCGGCAAAAGGCCCGGCGGGCGTGCACGAGATGTTTGTGCGGTACATCGGCACCGTCAGCCCAGCCTCGACGTGGCGCAGCTTAAGCCCATCGCTCATCAACGCATCCTCGAAGGAATGCGAGCAGCCGATGACGAAGCTCACCAGGTCATCGCGCCAGACTGCTTGCAGGTCATTGGGCTCGGATTCCAGCGCGCCGTCGCGCCAGACCCGGTAGCGTGGCACATCGGTGCGGATGTCGATTCCCGCGCCAAGCGCTGGAAGATGAGGGCTGCCAACGTCTGTCATGCCGATGATCGGGCAGGGCTTGGGGTTGAGCTGGCAGAAGCGTAGAAAATCGCCCGCAAATGCAGCCGGTAGAATCACGAGATTGCCTTGGACATAACCATCGGCATAACCCGATGTCGGGCCATCCAGCGCGCCCGAACGCGCGGCCAGTCTGACGCCGGAGGGCTTCGCCAGATCAGCCTCAGACGCCACGATGGTTTTGGTCGACACTGTCATAGCCACCCTGTTTTCCAGAACACAGGCAATCACTGTGCAAGGCTGAGGTCAAATTGCCATTCGTGATATCGAATGATAAGAAAAAATTATCGTTGAGAACAGTCAGATGATCGATTTCCGCAATCTCGAAACCTTCTTCTGGGTTGCCACACTCGAGAGTTTTCGCGGGGCAGCGAGCAAGCTGAACACGACGCAACCTGCAATATCCCTGCGCATTCAGCAGCTTGAGGCGCAGGTTGGTGCGCGCCTGCTCGACAGGACGCAGCGCTCGGTGTCCATGACCGACAAGGGCCGTGAGCTGCTCGTGCATGCCGAACGCTTGCTGAGGCTGCATGGACAGATGCTGACGACCATTGTGACACCCCAGGCCTTCCAGCGCGTGCTGCGCCTGGGCGTTGCTGAAACCGTGGTGCAGACCTGGTTGCCAGCTTTCATCGCGCGGGTCGGGCAGGAATATCCGCAGATCGAGCTTGAGATCGATGTCGACATCTCGCCCAACCTGCGCGACCGGCTCGTGGGCCATGAGCTGGATCTGGCTTTCCTGCTCGGTCCGGTCAGCGCGCCGCATGTGCGCAATCACCCGCTCTCGGACTTTCCGCTTGGCTTCTATGCAAGCCCGTCGCTTGTTTTCCCCGCGCCGCCCGTGCCTCTGGAGGCCATCGCCGCATACCCGATCATCACCTTTGCGCGGCGGACCGTGCCCTATGTCGCACTGGTTGAACGGCTGGCCGCGCGCGACGTGCCCAACCGCCGCATCCATGCCAGTTCGGCACTGGCGCCTGTTCTGCGCATGGCCGTCGAGGGCATGGGTGTGGCCCTGGTGCCGCGAGCGATTGTGGCGCGTGATGTCGCGGCGGGCGCACTGGTTGAAATCGATACGCCGGAGGCAATGCCCGGCCTTGGCTTCACGGCCAGCTGGCCCGCCTCGCACGACCAGAGCCTCATCACCAAGATTGTCGAGATTGCCGTCGAGACGGCCGAGACAACAGGGCATGGGGTGTCGAGCCGCTAGTCTGTGCCATCTGATGAATGTGCCGCACTTGTGACATGGTTGTGTCTCAGGCAAGAACGATACAGGGGTTGCAGCTCTTCACGCGTTCGGAAACTGGGCATCGATGGGCCAACGTAGCTTTCTGGTTCTGGCCTGCCTGCTGGCTCTGGCTGGCCTTGGTGCACTGGCCATTCATTTTTCCAGCCAGCCCAGAAAAATCACCCTGGCCGTCGGCCCGCTTGGGTCCGAGGATGCGCGGCTTGCCGCGGCTTTTGTGCAGGGGCTGGATCGCGAGAAGTCCAGGATCCGCCTCAAGCTCGTGCTGACGGCCGGCACGGCTGAAAGTGCGCAGGCGATCGAGGCCGAGAAGGTCGATCTGGCCATCATCCGCCCCGACATCGCGCTGCCACCCAAGGCAGACACGGTCATCATCATGCGCAGGCTTTTCCCATTTTTCGTGACGGGGCGCGACAGGGGTGTCGAGCGGATCGCTGACATGCGCGGCAAGCGCATTGGCGTGGTCAGCCCGCCAACAGGCAACGTCGATCTGCTGCGGCTGATCCTGACCCATTATGAGGTCAATCCGGAACAGGTGCAGATCATCCCGTTGACGCCGGCCGAGATCGTGGCTGCGGTGCAGCAGCAGCGTGTGGATGTGATTTTTTCGGTCGGTGCCGCATCTGCACGCACGCAGACGCAAGGTGCGATGTTCCTGCGCCAGTCCTGGGGCACGGATCCGGTCTTCATACCCGTTCGCGAGGCTGATGCGCTTGCCAGCCGCTATCGCGGCATCGAGACAGGCGAGATCGTGCGCGGTGCTTTTGGCGGTGATCCGCCGCGCCCGGCAGAGGCCTTGCCGACCATCGCCATCACCTCGCGGCTGGTGGCGCGACAGGATCTGGACGAAGATCTTGTTGGCGAGCTGACGCGGGTGCTGCTTGGCCTGCGCGCGTCAATGGCGCAGGAAGTGCCGCAGATTCAGGGCATCGAGGCCCCGGTGACGGATCGCAATTCCGCGCTTCCAGTTCATACCGGCACCGCTGCCTTCATCGATGGCGAGCAGAAAACCTTCTTCGAGCGCTATGGCGACTGGTTCTATCTCGGTGTGATGGGCCTGTCGCTCTTCGGCTCGGTCGGCGCGGCTTTGCTTGGCCAGATGAGTGGCACAAGGCGCAGGGAGGCTTTGTCTGGACTGACCAGGCTGGTCGCGATGATCGGCGAGGCGCGCGCTGCAGCAAGCGAGTCCATCTTGCGCGACATCGAGGCAGAGGCGGATGAGCTTCTGGCCGTGACACTCGAGAATTTCTCGAAGGCAGGAATCGACGATGCTGGCCTTTCAGCCTACCGTCTGGCGATGGATCAGCTGGGACGTGCGGCAAGCGAGCGCCGCAAGGTGCTGTCAGCAGCCGATGCCGAGCCTGCGACCGAGGCGCGGCAGTCTCAGTCGACTTTTTCGTTGGGATAAACGCCCCAGAGCCGTTCCTGGCGCAAATAGCCGTCAACGCGCTCGATCACCACCCGGCACCAGCTGCCAGAGCAGCTTTTGACATTGGCGATCACGCCTGGCTGAAGCCTTGCCACAACTTCAGCATTGTCGCTGGCGCGTTCATGCAATGTCAGCGTGGTGTTGGCAGTTTTCACCCATGGCGAAACCAGCGCGGTGCGACGACCTGACAGCAAGGAATGCAGCACCCAGCCCTCCGAGCCATCGGCGTCGCGGATACGACGCCAGGTCTCGAACTCGGCCGTGATCTCGACGGGGAGCCCCGCGCGTTGGAAGACCCAGCTTGTGCGATGCTCCTTGGAAGGCCCTTCGCGCAAGTTCACCCTGTCGGATTTGAGGCTGACATAGCGCGGCACAGGCAGGCCGGTAACTGCACCTTGCGGGGTTTCCTGGGCGGCAAGGGCCGCCGAAAGTGCAAAGCTCAGCAAAGTGCCAGGCAAAACCCCATGCCGCAGCCATCCTGAAAACGCCATCAAACCACTCCGCCCGTCTTTTCTTGTCCGCCAGTTTGCCGTGCCTGCCATATTGCCAGAGTCGTTGCGCAAAAAGGTCAGGTTGTGTTCCTTTGCCGCCCTGCTAGACAAAAGCGGTCAGTGCCATGAGCGGGCACCCAGTCAAAGTGCATTAAGTGTGAACCAGCGTTAACAACCGGTTGAGGCGCAATCGCGGCGCTGACCAAAATGCAGAACAGGTGCTGAAAAAGCACGATGGAGCCGTCGATGCCGAAGAAGAAGCCCGTGGTTGTGGTGACGCGCAAATTGCCCGATGTCGTGGAAACGCGGATGCGGGAGCTTTTCGACGCGCAGCTCAATCTCGACGACACGCCGATGAGCCCGGCTGCCCTGATCGAGGCGATGAAGACCGCCGATGTGCTGGTGCCGACCGTGACTGACCGGATCGATGCCAGCATCATCGCGCAGGCGGGCGATCAGCTGCGACTCATTGCCAATTTCGGCAATGGCGTCGACAACATCGACGTGGCCAGCGCCGTGCAGCGCGGCATCACCGTCACCAACACACCCGGCGTGCTGACTGACGACACAGCAGACATGACACTCGCGCTGATCCTGTCAGTCGCACGCCGCATCGCTGAAGGCGCGCGCGTCGTGCCCGATGACAACTGGTCCGGCTGGTCTCCTACCTGGATGCTGGGTGCGCGCATCACCGGCAAAAGGCTTGGCATTGTCGGCATGGGCCGCATTGGCCAGGCCGTGGCGAAACGCGCCAAGGCATTCGGCCTGTCGATCCATTATCACAACCGCCGCCGCCTGCCCGCTGCGATCGAGGAGGGGCTCGAGGCGACCTGGTGGGATTCGCTCGACCAGATGCTGTCGCGTATGGACATCGTCTCGGTGAACTGCCCGCACACGCCTGCGACCTATCATCTGCTCTCGGCCCGCCGCCTCAAGCTGATGAAGCCGGATTCCATCCTCATCAACACGGCGCGCGGCGAGATCGTTGACGAGACAGCCCTTTCGCGCATGCTGGAAGCGGGCGAACTGGGTGGCGCCGGTCTTGACGTGTTCGAGCATGAGCCGTCGGTCAATCCGCGCCTGCTGAAGCTGGCGCGCGCCCACAAGGTTGTGTTGCTGCCCCATATGGGCTCCGCCACCACCGAAGGACGGCTGGACATGGGCGAAAAAGTCATCGTCAACATTCGCACCTTCATGGATGGTCACAAGCCGCCGGACCGGGTGCTGCCAAGCATGCTGTGAGCCGCAACGCGGGTTAGGCCATGTTCGCAGGGGCCAAGGCCGGGGCATGGATATTTTCGCGGTTGACCAATT
>JAYWHQ010000068.1:0-1685 GCA_043777655.1 Allobosea sp.
TAAACGCGGGGGGCGTCCTGCGGCAGGCGCTTCCAGATCGGAAGCAGCAGACCCGTGACAATATGGATCGTCCGGTCGGTGAACTCCGGGATCTCGGTAAGCTCCACCGTCCAGGCCTGCGCGAAGCTTGCCTGATCGACGGCCTGCCAATGGGTCTCCGCCATGGCGTTGAGCGGCAGCCCTTGCGCCTCCATTGGCCTGATCAGGCGGACCCGCCGTTCGATCTCGCCATCATCCAGCATGACGCTCGGTGCCGGACCCTGAAGGGCGGCGCGGCCGGAACGCGCATTGATCAGGAGCCTTGCGGCAGGATGATCGAGGTGTTCCAGCGCGCCTTGCAGGCTCAGCGGCTGATTGCGGCTGCGCTGGGCGATGGTCAGCAGTGACGTGCTGGCGCCCGTGCCCTGATGAACATGGATGACCTGCCGCTCCGTGACTGCGAAACGCTCGGCCACCAGCGTCTCCAGCCCCTGATCATAGGTGCCAGACGCGATCGCGCCCTCGATCCGGGCATTGAGCAACGCCTCGAACGCGCTGAACAGGACACCCTGCAGATCGATGGTCAGTGCCAGCAACCGGTTGAGGAACGTCGTGATCGGCGGCAGGTCGTCCTTGATGCCGCTGGCATCCATCAGCGACAATCCAGTGGCATTCTCGAACATCTGGAGCGAGCAGCCCTCGACCTTGCCGCGTACCAGCTGCAGATAAAGCTGACGCAGCGCATCACGGGCATAAAAGCTTTCGAGGTTGTCTTCGGCGCGAAACAATCCCTGCCCTCCCGTCTGGCGCTGGCCACGCGTGATCGCGCCCAGCGTGTCGAGACGCCGCGCGATGGTGCTCAAAAACCGCTTCTCCGCCTTCACATCGGTGGCGATGGGCCGGAACAGCGGCGGCTGTCTCTGGTTGGTGCGGTTGGTGCGGCCCAGACCCTGGATCGCACTGTCGGCTTTCCAGCCGGGTTCCAATAGATAGTGAACCCGCAGGCGCTGGTTCCTGGCGTTCAGGTCCGCGTGGTAGGAGCGCCCCGTGCCGCCCGCATCCGAGAACACCAGGATGCGCTTGACGTCATCCATGAAGGCCTGTGCTTCTGCGAGATTGGCGGATCCCGCCCGGCTTTCGACGACATGGTGCTCAATGCCAGCTTGCGTGGTTCCAGCTTGCGTCACTCCAACATTGCATGGCTTCCTGACGATCCTTCGGCTCCGGCCCGTGACCTCGGCGACCATGCCGGTCCCGAAGCGCTGCACGATCTGGTCCAGCGCGCCGGGAACCGGCGGCAATGACGCCAGATGCTCCATCAGGTTGTCGCGGCGGCGCACCGCGTCACGGCTCTCAATCGGCTGGCCATCACGGAATACCGGGCGCGACGACAGATTGCCGTCGCCATCGGTGAAGGGCTCGTGCAGCTGCACCGGGAACGAATGGGCAAGATAGTCGAGAACATACTCGCGGGGCGTGATATCGACCCGGACATCGTTCCATTCGGAGGTCGGGATCTCTGCCAGCCGCCGTTCCATCAGCGCCTCGCCGGTCGATACGATCTGGATGACGCTCGCATGTCCCTCGCTGAGATCCTGCTCAATTGAACGAACCAGCGTCGGCGTCTTCATCGAGGTCAGGAGATGGCCGAAGAAGCGCTGCTTGGCGGATTCGAAGGCCGAGCGCGCTGCTGCCTTCGCCTGACG
>JAYWHQ010000069.1:0-5551 GCA_043777655.1 Allobosea sp.
CCGTCATGTCCAGGCCATTGGTCGTGGCGGCGTGATGAGCGATATGGCGCAAGCGGCGGCACCGACTCCGGCTCCAGCTCCGGCACGCATGGTTGCGCCGTCAGCCTACATGCTCGACCCGCTGCCAGTCCTCGCTTCTGTTCCTGCCCCGGTCATACCCATGCCGTTGCGCGATGTGGCGGCCCCGGTCTCTGGCCATGCCACAGTGGCGCCAACCCAGGCGCGCGCGCCTGCTTCATCCGGCCCCACCGGGCAGGGGCTCGCGGCGCTAAAAGCCACCCTGTTCGAGCTGGATGCTTGCCGGCGCATGCTGGAATCGGCTTTGTCTGCGGGTGAAAATGGGCTGGTTGAAGAGCTTTAGCATGAGCCGCCCGGCGCGATCACACCGCATTCCGCTTGGGCACGGTCTCTCGCAAGGGGTCGGAAATGGCCTGTGCGGCGTCATGGTTTGGGCGAATGTCGTCGATATTTTCACGGGCGGTGCCCTGAAAGAGGACGAGACGGCGCTGGAGGCCCTGCTGGAGCATATTGGCGAGGCGATGGAAAAGCGCTTCGCCAAGGCGGAAGGCGACATGCGGCTGGGCTATGCCAATGCCTATACCGGGCTGGAGTTCGCCCATATCGTTGCCGCAGGCGAGATTGCCGCTGGCTACTGCCTGAAGAATTTCGACTTTGGCCTGAAGCTTGAGTTACCTTTTGAAAAAGCGCAGCCAAAGAATTTCACGAACTTCTGGAACACGTTGCGCGATGGCGTGCTCGGGCCAGAACGCGTCGCGGTCATCGGCCTGAAGAACTACTACCACTACACCGTCGTTACCGAGCTGTTTGATGATAATGAGGACCCTGGCAACTCACTCGCCATGGTGCGCGACAGCTATGATCTGATCGGCATCCGCCGCCGTGACATGGGGCTGGCCAGCGCGCGCGGCACGATGAATGTCGACGCCGAAGAAACCATCATCATCACCCGCGTGAACGGCTCGCTCAGCTGACGGGTTTGCGCGCAGGCCTGGCTGCGCGCGACGGTGCTTTCTGAACCGGCGCAAGTGTCGCGAAGACCGGGTTTGGCACATGCTCGAGCGTGGCGCCGGTGGCCGCATCCACCCCCACACCGACAACGCCGCCGCCGACCACATTGCCGAAAAGCCCCGTCACACCGGCGCCTGAAAGCTGCGTGACCACGGCAACCTGCTGCGGCTCGAAGCCCGGCTTCGAGAAGGACACGGTGAACTCGGCTTTGCGTGACACATCGAACGCACAAGGCGTGGCCGCGCAATAATGTCCCAGCGAGCTGCGAACTTCGGCACCGGGCGGCTCACTGCTCACCTTGATCTCGGCGCTTGTCCCGCGCGTGATCGTGGCGCAGCCGCCAAGCGCAAGTCCTGCAAATGTGATGATAACGGCAGCTCTGGCCACACACGGAGAACGGCGCGCGAACACCATTCTCAGGCTCTGGCGTTGATCTGGTCACGGGCGAAACCCGCTTTCCCCGCATATGCTTTCACAAAGGCCTCGCGCTTGGCATAGGACATGACACGCTCGACATCGTCGAACCCTGAAGGCGCCAGCGCCTCCACGGCATCAATCACGCGCTCGGGCCCACCCAGCCGGTTCATCTGCACGATCTCGGCCGTTTTTGGCAGGCGCTCAGACTCATAGCGCGCCAGTCCGTGCGCGGGATGGTCGCAAGCCGCCAGAGCATCAGCCAGCGCGCGCGCATCAAGGATCGCCTGCGACGCGCCATTGGAGCCCACCGGATACATCGGGTGCGCCGCATCGCCGAGGAGCGTCACACGGCCATGGGTCCAGTGCGGCAGCGCGTCCCGGTCGCACATGGGATACTCCCAGAAGGCAGGCGTGGCCCGGATCAGCGCCTCGACATCGACGCCTGGCACCTGAAAACGCCTTGCATGCGGCAGCACATCCTCAAGACGACCCTGCTTTGACCATGTCTCTTTCGGCGGTGGCCTCGACGGATCGCCCGTGCGCACATTCACCACCCAGTTGGTCAGGCGTGTGCCGGGCGTGGAACCCGCGGCGATCGGGTAGAGCACCAGCTTGCCCGCCATGCCGCCCGCGATAATCATGCTCTCGCCATCAAGGAACATCGGCCAATCGGTCGCGCCGCGCCACATCTGCACGCCATTCCAGCTCGGCGGTCCTTCGTCAGGATAAAACCGCTGGCGCACGACCGAGTGAATGCCATCGGCGGCCACCAGAATGTCACCGACAGCCGTCTCGCCATCCTCGCCCAAGGCTGAATCGACGAAATGCGCTGTGACGCCGCCCTCTGTTTGCTGGAAACCCGCCAGCCTGCGCCCGGTGCGCACCGAATCCGGCCCCAGCCGCTCGAGAACCGCATCAAGAATGAGCTTCTGCAGCCGCCCGCGATGGATCGAGAACTGTGGCACGCTCAGCCCGGCATGGGTGCCGCGCGGCTCCTGCCAGACGGTCTGGCCATAGCGGTTCATATAAAAGAGCTCACGCGTGCGGATGCCGACCGCATCGAGCGCAGGCAGCAGGCCAATCTCGGCCAGCTCCCTGATGGCATGGGGCAGGGTGTTGATGCCGACCCCGACCTCACGGACGCTGGACGCCTGCTCATAGACAACACAGTCGATGCCGCGTGCCTTCAGCATCAGCGCGAGCGTCAGCCCGCCAATTCCGCCACCTGCAATGATTGCCTTCATCTGCCGCCCCCGGCCTTTTCTTGTGTCAGCACTTCAGCCAGCCTTGCGGCTTTTGGGCCGTGCCTTCAGCTTCAGTTCCATCAGATCAGCCCGCTCTTTCGGCGCATTGCGCTTCATCTGTTCGAAGCCCGGCGCATAGGAAGGTGGCACGGCGTGATCCTCGACGCCATACCAGGCTGCCGCCTTCATGGCGAAAGCGGGATCAGCCAGATGCGGGCGGCCAAAAGCCACGAGATCGGCCCGGCCAGCAGCCAGAATCGTGTTGGCCTGATCGGGTGTGGTGATGTTGCCGACCGCCATGGTCATGACGCCAGCCTCATTGCGAATCTGCTCGGCAAAGCTGGTCTGGAACATGCGCCCATAGACAGGGCGCGACTTCGGCGTCGTCTGGCCCGTCGAGACATCGACAAGGTCCGCGCCTGCATCGGCAAAGGCGCGGGAAATCGCCACGGAATCCTGCGAACTCAGGCCGCCTTCGGCCCAGTCTGTCGCCGAGATGCGCACGGACATCGGCTTCTCGCGCGGCCAGGCGGCGCGCATGGCGGTGAACACCTCCAGCGGATAGCGCAGCCGGTTCTCGAGGCTGCCGCCAAATTCATCCGCACGCTGGTTGGTCAGCGGCGAGAGGAAGCTCGCCAGCAGATAGCCATGGGCCGCGTGCATCTCGATCATGTCGAAGCCTGCAAGCCCAGCGCGCCCGACAGCCGCCACAAACTGGGCCTTCACCTCGTCCATGTCGGCGCGAGTCATTTCGCGTGGTGTCTGGCTCTGTGGATAATAGGGCAGGGGCGAGGGTGCGATGATCGGCCAGGCACCTTCCTCCAGCGGACGGTCCATGCCGTTCCACATCAGCTTTGTCGCGCCCTTTCGCCCGGCATGACCGATCTGCAGGCAGATGCGCGCGGCGCTGCGTTGGTGCACGAAATCGACGATGCGGCGCCAGGCTGCGACTTGGCGCTCGTCCCAGATGCCAGTGCAGCCGGGCGTGATGCGCGCATCGGCTGAAATGCAGGTCATTTCGGTGAAGATCAGCCCGGCCCCGCCCATGGCACGCGAGCCATAGTGCACGAGATGGAAATCATCGGGCATGCCATCGGTCGCTGAATACATGCACATGGGTGAAACCACGATGCGGTTGGCCACCTCCATCTCGCGCAGGCGCAGCGGCTGGAACAGGGGTGCTGCGGGCTTCTCCACGTCCACGGCATAGTCCTGCATCGCCAGATCGCGGGCGAAACTGTGGTCCATTGCGCGGACAAATGCCGGCGCCCGCAACTCGAGATTCTCGTAAGTGATGGATTTCGCCCGCGTCATCAGCCCGAAGGCGAACTGCACCGAATCCATGCCGAGATAGCGGCTGACATGCTCGAACCAGACCAGGCTGACATCGGCTGCATATTGCGTCTTCTCGACCTCCAGCCGCCGGCCGGTCTCGAAAGCCCGCAGCGCGTTGGCAACAATGCCCTTCTGATCGACGAGCGCCCGATGCAGTGCGATCGCATCTTCCATGGCGAGCTTGGTGCCGGAGCCGATCGAGAAATGCGCCGTCGCCTTGGCGTCACCCAGCAGCACGATGCGGTCATCCTTGGTCCACCGAGCGTTGCGCAGCATGGGGAATTGCCGCCACAGCGAGCGGTTGGCAATCAGGCGATGGCCTTCCAGTTCATCGGCAAAGACAGCCTCCAGAAAAGCTGCGCTCTGTGCCTCGCTCATGGCTTCCAGACCGGCACGCGCGAAGGTGTCAGGATCGGTTTCCAGCACCCAGGTGGAGCGTCCCGCCTCATACTGGTAGCAATGGGCGATGAAAATGCCCCATTCCGTCTCCTTGAAGAAGAAGGTGAAGGCGTCGAACGGCCGGGTCGAGCCCATCCAGACAAAGCGGTTGGGCCGCAGATCCACCTGCGTGCCGAAATGCGCCCTGTCCTGATCGCGGAAGCGGCTGTTGATGCCGTCGGCGACAATGACCAGATCAGCCTCGTCCGGAACTGGCAAAGTGGCCATTTCGGTTTCGAACTGCATGTCCACGCCGAGAGCAGCTGCACGCTCTTGCAGGATAAGCAGCAGCTTCTGCCGAGAGCAGCCACAGAAGCCGTTGCCACCGATCCTGTGCTCGGCACCCCTGAAATGCACCGATACATCGTCCCAATAGGCAAAGGCACCTGTGATCGCCTTGAAGCTCTCCGGGTCAGCCCTCTCGAAATTGTCCAGCGTCTGGTCCGAAAACACGACACCGAAGCCGAACGTGTCATCGGCCTTGTTGCGCTCGATGATCCGGATGTGCGCATCAGGAAAGGACTTCTTCGCCAGGATCGCAAAATACAACCCTGAAGGCCCGCCGCCGATGATAACGATCTTCATGCAAGGGCTCCCTCGGCCAGCCATGCGGCTTCAAAATTGATTTAAGCTTGAAACAATTGGTCGTGCAACCCGGGGCTGGCAGACGGCTTGGGATTCCTCACTCGATCCGGGGACGGTTCTTCGCTATAGTGTCTGAGGCTGTCCAAAAGTGCCCGTTTCTTGCCAACTCGTTAATGAAAATTTGCTGCATCGGCGCGAAATCTCTTATTTTGTGCCGCCGACATAACGGAAGGCGCCCGTGTGTTGCTTTTATGCACTAGGAGCCGAGGGCAACTGAAAATATGGTGACGGTGTGAGGTTTCGATTCTCCATCTTCTCGCAATCAACTTGGTAGGGTTTCACCATGAAAAAAGTTCTCGTCATCACCGCCGCCGTCCTGCTCGCCGTTTCGTCCGCCGCTTGCGTCGGCAAGGGCAAAGGCAAGGGTAAGGCCCCGGCTCCGGCCCCGGCTGCTCCGGTCGTCTACAAGGGCTGATGCCCTGATGCTTGCAGGCGTGCCGCTT
>JAYWHQ010000070.1:0-1678 GCA_043777655.1 Allobosea sp.
CACATGGCTTTCGCGCAAGCCGGCATTGGTGATGCGGATGAAGCGGGCGCGCTGCTGGAATTGCGCCAGATCGGCACCACCGACATAGCCCATGGCGGCGCGCAGGCCACCGACGAGCTGGTGCAGCACGCCGGAGACCGGGCCCTTGTAAGCCACCTGCCCCTCGACGCCTTCCGGCACGAGCTTGAGCGTGTCCTTGATGTCCTGCTGGAAATAGCGATCCGCAGAGCCGCGCGCCATGGCGCCAACAGAGCCCATGCCGCGATAGGATTTGTAGGAACGGCCCTGATAGAGAAATACCTCGCCGGGTGTCTCGTCCGTACCCGCCAGAAGCGAGCCGACCATGGCACAGGAGGCGCCCGCCGCCATCGCCTTGGCGAGATCGCCCGAGGCCTTGATGCCGCCATCGGCGATGATGGGCGTGTTGGTGATACGGCCTGCGCGGACGGCATCCATGATCGCGGTGAGCTGCGGCACGCCGACGCCTGCCACGATCCGCGTGGTGCAGATCGAGCCTGGACCAATGCCAACCTTCACAGCGTCTGCGCCAGCATCGATCAGCGCTTTGGCGCCATCGGCCGTCGCGACATTGCCGGCGATGACCTGCACGGCATTGGAAAGCTTCTTTACCCGCGTCACGGCCTCAAGCACCTTGGACGAGTGGCCATGGGCGGTGTCGATCACCACCACATCGACACCGGCATCGATCAGCATCTCGCAGCGCAGGAAGCCGGCGTCGCCCGTGGTTGAGGCAGCGGCGACCAGCAGACGCCCCTGCCCGTCTTTTGCGGCATGGGGATAGGCCACCTGTTTCTCGATGTCCTTGACGGTGATGAGGCCGACACAGCGATAATGCTCGTCCACCATCAGCAGCTTCTCGATGCGGAACTGGTGCAGGAGCCGCTTGGCATCGTCCTGCGAGACACCTTCCGGCACGGTGATGAGCCTGTCCTTGGTCATGAGTTCGGAGACAGGCTGGCCCGGATTGGTGGCAAAGCGCACGTCGCGGTTGGTCAGGATGCCGACAAGGCGGCCCTTGTGGCCATTGGGGCCGCGCTCGACCACCGGCACGCCGGAAATGCCGTGGCGGCTCATCAGCGCCAGCGCATCGGCCAGTGTTTCGTCCGGATGAATCGTGATCGGGTTCATCACGATGCCGGATTCGTATTTCTTGACGCGGCGCACCTCTTCCGCCTGCTGATCGGCCTCGAGATTGCGATGGATGACACCGATGCCACCGCTCTGGGCCATGGCAATCGCCATGCGCCCTTCCGTGACAGTGTCCATGGCGGAGGCTGCAATCGGAATGCGGAGCGAGATGGTGTTGGTCAGCCTGGTGCGGACATCGACATCGCCGGGCATGACTTCGGATGGACCAGGTTCCAGCAGCACGTCGTCGAAGGTCAACCCTTCACGCACCTGGATTTCGCTCATGGTCACCATCGTCAACGGCCTCGCTTCAGCAGGCCCGGTCTGGCATCACGCGCATCCGGGGTTGACGAGGCGAACTAGCATGCCGGTTTGCCAGCGCCTAGTCTTGAATCGGGTTTTGGCTGCCTGTTCCGCGAAAGCCTGTGGCCAGCACGTAGAGTTCGGAAGAATCCGCACGGCTGGCCGCCGGCTTCACATGGCGCACACTTGCAAAATCACGCTTCAGGTCAGCCAGCAGCGTGGCTTC